>NZ_JANXWG010000035.1 GCF_025351285.1 Novosphingobium sp. | reverse complement strand
GGCGCATCCTGATCCCATTCCCGCTTAACGGATGTGCCAATCGAAGAGCACCAGCGGTGCATTGGCACATCCGCGAACGTGGATTGCAGGCGCAAACTCGGTTTCGGCGCTTCCGGGCCGGTCGCTTTTTTCCGAATCCGCGCTCGCGCTATTTTTTGGGGCGGCGCGGCTTCACCGCTTGCTTTGCCTTGATGGACTGAACGGTCTTCGCTTTGCTTTCCTCAGCGTCGATCTCGGCATTCATTTCGGCATGCATCGCGTCCCATCCCACGATGCCCATCAGCACGCGATCCGCATGCTTGATGGTGTTCACATGCCCATAATGCTGCTCGATCATCTTGACCGAAGTGCCCATTTGCTGGGCGAGGATATAGACATCCACCCCGGAAGAAAGGCGCAGGGTGGCGTAGGTATGGCGGAAGCAATATGTTGTTCGCGGAATACCGCTCGGACCATCGCGAAGGTCGGTATATTTGAGTAGCACTTCGACGGTATCCCGATACAACCAAACGGCAGGCTTGCCGTTGATGATCGTGAAAACCGCATCATCGGGTTTGGTCGCCTTGGAAAGCGCGCGGACCCGATCCAGATAATCGCCGACACTCTTGGGGGCGATCAGCTTCCGGGTCTTGCCCTTGCCCTGCACATAGATGACCAGAATCTCCTGGCCATCCTTGTCCTTTGCTTCCGAAATGTCCCGCCAGCGCAGGTTCTTCGCTTCGGGCGGGCGCATGCCCGTGTTGCACATAATGAGGACGAAATTGTAGCACATCTGGCGATACCAAGTGCCCTGCGGCGTGGTCGCCTCCCTGATCCACTTGCGGCCTTTGGTGTGTAGTTTCCGATATTCTTCCAACGTGAATTCGTCGCGCCGATTTGATTTCAGTTTCGGCATGCCCTCAAAGCGATGGCTCGCGGGCACATAGCGTTTGCTGATGGCGTAATTCATGATCGCCGCGAACATGGTCATCTCGGCGCGGATGGTGGAATCGCTGATAATGTTGTTGCGGCGGCCTTTGCCATTCTCGCGCCGCCACAAAGGGTAATCCGACCAACGGTCCTGACCGATCAGGTGGACTTGTGTGCTGCCCACATAATTGTTGAGCGGCCCAGCAATCTTGCACTTGATGTTCCCTACACGCGCCTGGCTGACCTCGCCGACACTGGCGCGCCGCTGCTGCGCGTCCGCATATTCGTCCGCGACCTGCAAGAACGAACGGTTGAACACCGCAACATCGTGCTTCACCCGAAATCGGATGTCGGCATATTGATCCAGCGCCGCGTCGCGCGCCGCGTGCCGATCCGCCGTGCGAAGCGAGATTGTCTTGTAGCGATCCTCGTTCTGGATTCGAACCCGACAGTAAAAATTGTCATGGCCGACATCGCCGCGCCGGAAGATGATCAGGCCCGGCTTCAACTGCTCTTTGTCGGTGATGAATTGCATATCCCCGCTTCCCACTGTGCAGAAACTGTGCAGATTGGCGGTGTAAGTGACTGATTTGCCGTACCTGTGTAGGTTCTGTGTGGGTGATTATAGCAAAAAATCTCTTGCAATTATAGTTATTTATTGGAATACCTTCACCCGCTCCAGTTTTCCCGTCAGCGTAGAGCTTGTCTCCGCTGTTGGTGAGTGCGGCGTGAAAACCCTGATTGACCCGTTGGCTTCGCGCGTGGTTCGAATGCGCAGACCCGTGGTCACCAGCGTCTCATCCGGCTCAGCCGAAGAACTGCGGCAACTTGCTCAGGTTCTTGGCGATCAGCGTGGCCAGGCCGCCGACGTGGTTCGTGCGCAGCGCCCGGTAGTCCTCGCGGCTCTTGCGCAAGATCTTGGCGAGCGAAGCATTGCTTTCGCCGCCGACGCGCATTTTGACCAGCACTTCGGGGAGGTAAGCCGAGGTGATCCCGGCCGTGCCGAACCAGCGCAACACAGCGTCGTAATCGGCGGCGATGCGGTAGCTGGTGTCGTAGGCGCCGTGCCTTTCGAACACGTGGCGGCGCACGAACAGCGTGGGGTGCGGCGGCATCCAGCCGCGCGCGAGCCGGGCAGGGGTGGCCACGCCGGCGCGCCAGTGGCGGATCACTTTGGTGGAATCGCTCGCCGAAACGTAATCGAGATCGCCATAGACGGCGTCGACTGCGGGATCGGCGAACAGCGCGGCGATGCGCTCGATCACCTGGGCGTGCGCGAAGAAATCGTCCGAATGGAGCAGGCCGACGACATCGCCGGCCGAGGCGGCGAGGCCCTTGTTGAGTGCATCGTAGATCCCGGCATCGCGCTCGCTGACCACGACCATGCCGGGGTGCCGCCGAGCTTCGACTTGCGCCAGCGTGCCATCGGTAGAGGCGCCGTCGATCACCAGATGCTCGATGTGCGGGTACGTCTGCGCGGAAACGCTGTCGATCGCGCCGCCCACGGTGGCTTCGCGGTTCCATACCGCGGTGACGACCGAGACTTTCACGCCCGATTCAGCCTAGGCGTTCGCGGATCAGCAGGCGGATCGTCTTGAAATACCACACTTTGTAAAAGGCATAGGAAAAACCCTGGTGGCCATCGAGGAACCCGCGCTGGACCACGTAGTCCCAGATGAAATAGGCCCAGGCGTACCACCACTTGTGCAGATTGCGGTACTTGGTGCGCTGGCGGTCGGTCAGCTTGTCCCAGTTTTCAGCCGGCCCTTCGGTCAGCGCGATCACCCGGCTGGCTTCCCACAGGGCGTAATTGCGGTGCCGGTCGATCAGCTTGATCACGCCGCGATCGTCGTGATGGTCGATCCGCGCGCCGATCTTGCCGACCGGGCCGGCGACGATCGCGTGTTCGTGGATCTCCATGTCGAGCGTGGACCAATCGGCCTCCTCGATGCGTTCGTACAGCGCCTTGCCGACGCGGAACAAGGCCAGCTTGCGCTGGGCCACGCCGTGGAGCAGCGGCCGGTGCTGGAAGAAATTGGTGTAGCCGAGCCAGTATCCATCGATGTCGTCGGCCGCGATGGCAGTTTCGAGCTCGGCGATGAAATCGTCGGTCAGGAATTCATCGGCATCGAGGAACAACACCCACGGCGTGGTGGGGGCATGGTTGAGAAGGAACCAGTTGCGCTTTTTGGGATAGTGGCCGTCCCACTGGAAATTGAGATAGGCCGCGCCAGCTTCTTCGGCAATGGCGCGGGTCTTGTCGGTGGAATTGCTGTCGATGACTACCACCTGCTCGAACCGGCCGAGCCGTTCAAGGCAGCCGGGCAGATTGATCTCCTCGTTCTTGACGGGGATCGCGATCGTGACGGGAAGCTTTTGGGCCATTGCATGCATCAGCGGTCGCCTTGCGGCATTGTGCGGTGCGAAACAACCCGCGCCGGATTGCCTGCCACGATTGTTCCGGGCTCGACATCGCGCATCGCCACCGCCCGCGCGCCGACAATGGCATCGGTGCCGACGGTGACGCCGGGGCCGACGAAGCAATCCGCGCAGAGCCACACGTCATCGCCCACGGTGATCGCGGGCTTGAGCAGCGGCATGTCGGGCGCGCGCCAGTCGTGCGAACCTGCGCAGACATGCGCGCCTTGCGAAATGGTCACCCGCGCGCCGATGCGGATCGGCCCGAGCGAATAGAGGATCGCGCGATCGCCCACCGCGCTGTGGTCACCGATCGCAATATTCCACGGCACCGCAATGCGCACGGTAGGGTGAACGTGCACCTCGTTGCCGATCTGCGCCCCGAAAGTGCGGAGCACCATGCGGCGCCAGCCCCATAGCGGGCGCGGTGTCCAGCCGAACAGCGGACCGCGCAAGGCTTCCCACAAGGCCCGGCCGAGCAGTTCCTTGCGGCTCCACTTGCGGGCACGGCGGTTGGCGGCGATGTCGCGGGTGGCGGTCATGTGGGTGCGGGCCAACTAGCGCGTCTGGATTTCGGGAGGGCGCGGGCCGTCGCTGGCCAGCCACTTGTAGACCGCGCACATCTGCTGGCCGATCCGGTCCCAGCCGAAATCGCGCGTCATCCACGCGCGGCCGCGCAGACCCATGGCGCGGCGTTCGGCGGCGGGCAGGGCGGTCGCTTCGCGCAAGGTGGCGAGGAGCGGTTCCTTGCCCTGCTCGATCCACCAGCCGCAGCGTTCTAAGATCAGCCCGCTCCATGGCGCACCGGTGGACACGACCGCCGGAATGCCCGCTGCCAGTGCCTCGGCAACGGCGATGCCGAAATTTTCATTGCGGGTGGGCAGGACGAACAAGTCGGTGGCTTTCAACAGCGTGGTCTTGGCCTCACCGTACAGCGGCCCCGTGAACACGACGTTGGGAATGCCATCCGTGGCGACCCGCGCCTCGAGCTCGCCGCGGTGCCCGCCTTCGTCGGCGCCGGCGATCGCCAGGTCCCAGTCCGGCCGTTCGGCCGCAAGCAACGACCAGGCATCGAGCAGGACCGGCAGGCCCTTCTTGGGATGGATGCGCGACAGGAACAGCAACCGCCGGCGAGGCCGGGCTTCGTCATGATCGGCGAGCACTTCGGGGAGGTCGATACCGTTGGGGATGACGGCGATCGGCGCGGCAATGCCGAAAGCGCGGATTTCGGCGGCTTCCTGATCGCTGGTCGCGTGCCAGGCCGCCGCGCCGGCGTAGGCGCGCCGCTGGAGCAGATGCCAGAATAGCCGCTTCTTCAGGTTGGAATATTCGAGCGCCTCTTTCGCCAGCATCCCACGTGGCGAAACGACCAGGCTGGTCCGGGCATGGGATGCGGCGTTGCCGGCATCGACATTGGGCATCAACCACAAGCCATGCGCGTGGACAACATCCGACCGCTTGGCCTGGCTTGCCGCCGCCCGCCGCAGGCCGGGCGAGAGCCGCAGCGATCCCAACAGCGGTGCCCCGCTGGCGAACTGCGGAAAGGCCTGCAAATCGGGGCGCGCGACGCAGCCGTCGCTCCGCACGGTCATCATCCGGGCGTTACAGCCCGCACGCGTCAGCGCTGCGCAGAGGCTGGGCACCGAATAGGTCGGGCCTCCATCGCGTGGATCGAGCCCGGCAATGACGTGGAGCGCTTCCATCGCTTAGCCAAACGCGGCAATGCGCTTCCTGCGAGATGGTCTGGGGCGCTGGCGCCTTTCCTGCAGCCTGGCCAGTTGCTTGCTCAGCACCGAGAGGATGAACCAGCAGCCGATCAGCGAAAGAACCAACGGCGGAATCACTTTGAGGCTCGACGATTCGAGCAAGTGCGCAGGCATCAGTGCCACGGGCGCCAGCGCTGCACCCAAGGCCAGTTTCGACCCTTTCTGCCCCAGCAACCAGCGATACAGTCCGCCCATGTAAAGGCCCAATGCCGCGATCGCTGCAAACATCAGTGCCGGGCCGAAGTCGATGTAGGCTTCTGCGATGTAACCCATGCTGATCGAAACGCCGAAACCCCACGCCGCAACGTGGATGCCGGTGTATTTGTCGGTGAGCTTGGTATCGTCGATCACCGGCTTGTTCGGAAAGAGCAGGCGCGGGGTGAACGGCGACAACGTTGCAGCGCCCCAGATTTCTCCGCCGCTGAAGGGCTGTGCCACAGGAACACGGTCGAGGATCACGCCGAAGAATTCGAAGTACATCAACCGGCTGACCATGATGTTGGTCGATTCGCCGAACCTTTGCGCGTCCATTTCGCCGATCAGCCGCTGGATCTCGGTGAACTTCTCGATCGTGCCGATCCTGACCGTCTGGTCGTGTGCGCCCTTGCTGGCGTAAGAGCGATAATCGGCCTTGATCCCCGACCACACGATGCCGGTAAACACCAACGCCACGCCCGCAAGCGCCAGCGGGACAAGCGACTTGAAGCTGAGCTTGACGTTGCTCGCGGTCAACCCGACGATCGTGTACAAAAATACGTCGGAAAAGCTGGAAAAATAGCCGCCGACCGATTGCAGGAACTCGAATGCGAAGGCCGTTATCCAGAAAATCCTGCGTTGCCGGGGCTGCGAAAAAGTCGCCACGGTCAGCAGGAAGAATGCAGCCCACCTGAATTGCGAGAGGAACAGCAATGGCTGGTAAAAACCTCGCGACATCGGTGCGACGAACAGGCACACTTGGCTGAAAAGCCACGCCCCAACGTAGACAGCGAACCATGAAGTCAGCGGGTATGCCAGAATATAGGCGCGTATCCGTTGCGAAACGCCCGGCGTTTGCGGGCCGCTGGCGATACGGATGCTGATCGAAAGCACCGCCAGGCTTAGCAGAGTGAGCAGGATGGCCCGTTCGTGCTGGCCTCCATGCTCGGTCCAATGGTCCACCGGAAAGCCCAGCAGGTTGCCGTAGAACAGACCGATCGAAGCCTGAATCCACTGGTAGCCGAAAATCAGCAGAAGAATGGGCGGCTCGCCCGGTCGCCAAAGCAGCCAGAATCCCAGCAGGAGCGTCGCCCACGCCAGCAATGCCAATAGGGTGTTGGGGCCCAGCAGCGAAATCGGCACCAGAACGATCGACGTGAATAGCAAGGGCCCCAGGCTACCGGTGCCGCCCGATGCTGCTGCAAGAGCCACGGTTCGATGCTGATTGGATGTCATATCGGGGAAATCATCGATGGTGGATCACAATTTGCGCAAATGATACGGGCGGCGCTATTGTGCGCCGGCTTCGCCAGCTCACAAACTGCGTGGCAAAGTCTTAGGTCGAACTCTTTGCAAATTCCAGTCGCATTGTTTGCCATCGGCCGCCGTACTTATCGGACCAGGCTTGCTCTGTGCGTATCGGCTCAAGACCGCGGGATCGCCGCAAGCGCGCGCGCAACGCCTTGCGCCGCAGCGTCCAGCGAATAGCGTGTCGATATTTCGGCGACGGCCTGTTTGTCCGGCGATAGGGAAAGCATCGCAGCAAGCCGCTGACCACACGCATCCACGTCGCCAAGCGGGAAGGTCTGCCCTACGCGCGCGTCCGTTGCCAGATCGGGCGCGCTGCCGACTGCGTCCGACAAGACCACCGGGCACCCGCTGGCGAGCGCTTCGTTGGCGACCAGTCCCCAGGTCTCGCGCCCGGTGGACGGCAGCACGAGCACGTCTGCCGCCGCATAAGCACCGGGCATCTCGCTCTGGTTGCAGAACCCCAGCATGTGCAGCGGCACGCCAAGCGCAATGGCCTGTGCGCGTACCTCGGCTTCGAGCGGGCCCGATCCCGCAATCATGGCTTCGACCGGTACGCCGCGCGCGCGCGCCGCCGCGACACCCGCGATGAAGTCGCCAGGTCGCTTGAATTCCAGCAACTTGCCCGCGAACAGCGCGATCCGGGTGTCGGGTGCAATCGCAAACCGGTCGCGCACCGCGGCACGAGCCGCAGGAGTGGCGCGTTCGGCGAACCACGCGGTGTCGATGCAATGCGGCGAATCGAACATCCGAGCCGCTGGATAACCATAATGCCGCCAGTAAGCGCGGTTGCGTTCTCCCACGACCAGCGCCGCATCGAATTGCCGCAGGAACAGCGGGTAAGCCGCGGATTTGACCAACGTTTTCAACGATGATCGCGGCGTGCCGAGCTGGCTGTCGCCCCGCACCATCACCGAGATGCCGGCGCGCTTCGCTACGACGAGCGCCTGGATGAAGCTCTTGAGATACCAACCCAGCAGCAGCACGCCATCGAATCCGCCGCTCCGCAGTCGGTCGCCGATCTCGGGCGTATCGACACCACTGAAACGCCCCAGGCCAGGATTGCTTGCCGTGTTGTCAAGGAACACGTGGTCGTACCCCGACAGCAAATCGACATCCCAGGCAAAGCCCACGCCGAACCCTGCGCGCGCCTGATCCTCGCTGCTGTCGCGGTGCCCGTAGAACACCGTCAGATCGAGCTGCTGCGCCAGCGTGCGGAACAGCGGTGCATAATATTGCACCGGGTGCGAGGCGACGATGGCCAGCTTCATTGCGCCTGGCCCTCAGCACCGCAGCGAGCAGCTTCGAACACGTCAGCGAACCTTTGCGACACCGCATCCGCCGTTACCGCAGCATAAGCCAGCGGGTCGACGGCACCCAGCGATTGCGGCGAAGTGGCCAACCGTTCGAGCGCTAGCGCAATCGCGCGCGGCTGTTCCGCAAGCTCGGCCAGGTCCCCGAAGCCCAGCGCAACCCCGCCGCCGGCTTCGGACAGGATGCGATGCGCGCTGCTGGCTGCATGGAAGATCGACAGGAACGGCCGGCCCGACATCATGCCGGGATAGATCTTCGATGCGGTGTAATGCGGTTCGTCCGATCCCAGCATCAGGATGGCGTGGGCATTGGCCTGCAACGCCAGCGCCTCCAGGTAAGGCACACGCGGGGGGTGTTCCTCGACCATGTCGGCCACGCCCTCGTCCGCCGCGATCGGCATGACGCGGTGCGATGACGGATCGACTGCGGCGCCGGCAGGCTGGTTGCTGGTGCCGACGAACACGAAGCGCACCCGCTTGGCTAGATCGGGATGCTCGGCGCGGAACAGCGCGGCGCCCTTGAATAGCGCGCGCACCACTTCGCCCGCGCGCGGCAGGAAGGTGCCGACGTAGCACAAGTTGAGCATTGCCGGATCGAGCCGGATCGTCGAACTTGCCGGTGGTGCAACGCGCAAGGCATCGAAATCCTCAGGGTCGCCGCCGATCGGTATGCCCGTCATCCGCGTTCCATTGAACCACGGATAGCGCGCCGCCATCTCGGCGTTCTGGGTGTCCGAAACCGACGTGATCCACGCGGCCGGGCGCACTGCGAATGGTTCGAGCGTGCGTGCGAGCAGATGCGCCAGGCCGCCCTTGGACAGCCGCGGCCGGGTCGCACCTTCGGCTGATACCCACGGGTCCTGGAAATCGAGCACCACCGGCACGCCGAAGCGCTTGCGCAAGTGGCGGGTCAGCAGCATCTCGTAGAACGGCCAGCCGGTGATCAGCACCACGTGCGGTTTGAAGCTGGCGCAATGCCGGTCGAGCGCGCGCTTGAGCGGCACCAGCGAGCGCAGCGCCAGATCGCCGATGCCCAGCCAGCGCGTGGCTGAATAGGGCAGCGCGCCCAGCCGCACCACGTCGACATCGGCCGGGACCAGCGCCGCGAGCCCGGGGTCGGGCGGTTCCTTGTGGAAGCGTTCGTCGATCGTCAGGATGCGGGGTTGCCAGCCGTGCGCGGGCAGGTGCTTGGCCAGATGCCGCGCGCGGTGGACGCTGGCGATCGTGCTCGGCGGGAAGTTGAGCGAGACGATCAGGACGCGGTTCATCAGGTTCATTCCGGGACCAGCAGTTCGGCGATGCGCGCGGCACTGGCATCGACCCAGCGCGCCAGCCGGGCATCGTCCAGCTTCGTGACAAGCGCGGTCAGCCGTTCGGGCGTGCTGGCATTGATGAGGAACACCGCCTCGGGCCATGCGCGATGCGCCCAGGCCAGCGCCGCGCTCATCGCGGTGCCGGTGTCGATCGCGTCGAAAGTGCCGAGCAGCGTATCGAGCGTGATCGGGTCCGCCAGCAGGCCATGCGCCAGCCGCGCAAGGTTGAACCCGCGAACTTCGCCGACCGGAGGAAGCGTGGGGATATCAAGGATCGAAACCTGGGCGATGCGGGTTGCAACATCGGCCCCCGCGAGCATCGGCAAGACGTTGGCCAGCTCGCCCGAGTGCCCGAACTTGCCGATCACGCCCCGGCTTTGCAGCTCCGAAAGGCCATCGATGACGGCGCCGCGCCGCGCGCGCACAACTGCTTCGTGAGTCAGCAGCGCGCCAAGCCGTTCGACCCGCAGTGCCCGAAGGCTGCGTTCGGCGGCTTGAGCCGGCGTTCTCGGATCGGCATCGGGATGTTCGGAAGGCTCGGTCATCGGGCTGGCCCCGCCTTGCGCGGCAACGAATCCGGGGGCACCCGCAGCCTCTGCCTTCCCGGTCAGCCGCCGCGCCAGCCGCACCGGTTCGCGCAACCACGCCTTGATGGCGCCGTGCCGGGTGGGCAGGATCCCGAACTTGGTGGTGATATCGATGGTCGGGTCCGATCGGCGCGGTCCCAGCGCGTCGCCCAACATCCGTTCGGCCGTGCCCAGGCCATAGCTCGGCGCAACGTCGAAGCGGGTCAGCCCCAGATCGAGCGCGCAGTGCACCAGCCGTTCGGACCGCGTGCGCGAACTGCCCGCAGTCAGGTTGTGGCATCCGAACGACAAGTACCGAAGGTTCATCGCTTTTGCCCGGCCAGATGATCGGCCAGCCGGTCGGCCAGCGCGACCGCGGTCAGCGTCGGGTTGGCATAACCGAGCCGGGGAAAGGTCGCGGCGCCACAGCAATAGAGGTTGCGCGTGCCGAACACCGCGAGATCGGTATCGACGACACCGTCCCGCGCGTTGCTTGCCATGCGGGCTCCGCCGGCGTGGTGCAGGCCATCGTCGGCAGCGGCGGCAAAGGCGGTCGGATCGGACAACAGCAGCGGATCGATCGCGACCGTCGCCGCGCCGCTCGCTTGCGCCCATTGCGCGAATTGCCGGGCCTTGGCCAGGAACGCATGGCCTTCCTCGTCACCCTTGATCCAGTTGATTCGCGCGCGCGGCACACCGCGATGATCGAGACTGTCGGACAACGTGATGCGGCTGTCTCGGCGCACCGGCTGTTCGAGCGATACGCGCAGTGTGCTGGCCCCGCGCAACGTAGTTGCAAGCCGCTTGTGCCGCAGATAACGCCACGCCAGCGGCAGCGTTTCGTGGGCAGCCCCGCCGATGGCGCGTGCGAAATCGCCGAGCGACCCTTTCGACGATCGCGGCTTCAGCCCCGCAATCAACATCCGCAATTCGGCGATCGAATTGCGGATCTGTCCCGGCAACGTCAGCATGCCGACGGCCGAAAGCGGCCGGGCGCCGGGATCATCGCCCGATGGCGCCTGCATGAAGGTCTTGCAGCTATAGCGCGTGCCCGAAACCACGGCGGGATCGAACACATCGAGGATCAGCCGCTTGTCGCGCGCGGTCACCGTAGCGACGGCGGCTTCGAGATGTTCGGTGAACCCCCGCCCGAGCCAGTCGAGCCCGGCCCAGGGCGCGCGACCTTGAGCCAGCGGTTGCTGCAACAGGCGAACGATTTCGATCGTGCCGCCTGCCAGAATCACAGGCGACCCCGCGAGCCGAACGACGCTGCCATCGGCCAGGCGAAGGCAAACACCGGTGGCCGTGCCAGTGGCGTCGACGTCGATGCCATCGACGAAAGCCCCGTGCGCCAGGGTGATCAGCGCGGACGTTTCAAGGCCGGTCCACAACGCTTTGGGCAGCTTGGGCGTGCGCAGCCAGGCAGTCGTCACGAGATCGAGACCCGATCGGGCAAGGCTCGCCCGCGCGGTGCCGAAGGTCGATCCGGGGGCGACATCGAGCGGGATTGCCTGCCCGAGCAGCGCGGTGGCCGCACCAGCCCGTGCGGTGATCTCGGCAAGATCGATCGGCCAGCCTGCGGGCGCTTCACCGGTCGGACCGGTTTCGCTGGCGTGTGGCAAGGCAAGCTGTCCGCCCCACAAGTTGACCCCGCCGCCGATCTGCCGGGTGCGCCCGTCGATCGCGCCACGCAGCGCGAACGCGGTATCGTCGGTGGCAAGGTCATCGGCCAGATCAGCGGCGGGCAGCATCGAGCCCGCTTCGAGCACGCAGCTGGCCATGTCCCGCGCGGCCAGCGCGCGGGCCAGCGCGATCCCCACCGGACCACTGCCGACGATGATCGCACCGCGGCTGGCCTGTTCGGCCGACAGCTCGGAAGCAGGAAGGATCAACGGCGGTCCATGGGTATGTCGCAAGCTATCGGGAGAGGTTCGTGTAAGTGGTCCAGGTGCTTCTCGATGAGACGCACCAGCGTTTGCGCATCTGTCTCCCAGCAGTACCGGGTCTGGCCGAGGTTCCATGCCTCTTCGCGAGCCGCCTGCAAGGCCCTGGGGTCGGATAGCCACTCGTCGATCCGGTCAGCGAGAGCCGCTGCATCGCCAGCGGCAAAAAGCTTGATGGATTGGCCCAGCTCGGGCGCAATCGCACGGTGCGCCGCGATATCGGACGCCAGAACGGCAAGGCCGCTGCTGAGGTAACTGAACAGCTTGTTGGTGAGTGCAATCTGGCGGTTTTGCGTTACCGCGAGTTCGCCAACGTAGCCGATGTCATAAAATGCTCCGTCGCGTTCGAGCCGATCCGGTTCGATCGGGTCAAGCAGGTGCACCCGATCGGCAACGCCAAGCCGCGCCGCCAAGCCTGAAAGGCATGCAGCGTAATCCGCGCTCGGCGTCCCGCGCAAATGGAGGTGCGGTTTCGTGCGACTGCGTGCAATCGCCTCGATCGCGGCTTCGATACCGCGGCCTGGGCCAAGTGTCTGCGAGAACCAATAGACGCCCGCAGTCGCCGTTGCTCCGCCGGACCCCGGTATCGGGGCAGCCAAAGATCTGGCGAAAGTGTTGAGAACAACGGTGGGCCGGGCAATGCTGTAGGCGTTGGCATAGGCATCGGCGATGCCGGGCGAAGCGGCGGTTACATAAGCAGCGTCTGGCAGGTAACGCCGCTCGATCGCGCGGATGACTTGCATCTCGGTCATGTCGCCGGCTTCAATGGGCCATTCGCCGGTGTGGAAATCCTCTGCATCGAAGGCAAAGCATGCGTTTGCCTGGTGCGCCGCGCGTGCAGCGGCCGGAAGTGCGGGTGGATAATGCGCGATGTAAAGGTCGGCCTGCTCGCGCCTTGCGGCCTTGGCCAGGCGGCGGGTCATCGGGCTGAGCGCGCGATCGGCAAACGTGTGCGCGCGAAACATCCCGAATAGACGGGCAGCGACCACTTGCAACAAGCGATCGATCCGCCAGCTCAGGTCCTGGCCGAACGCGATTCGCTGCACCTCGAATCCAGCGGTGCCCATGACTGCCTGGTCCCGGCTCTCGACTGCTGCAAGCACCCTGGTGCAGATGACCACGACGGCATGCCCCGCCGCTGCAAGAGCGTTTGCCTCCTTGACCACGCGCGGGTTGGACCCGAGCTGGCCTGGGGTGATGATGCAGATCCGGGCCAAGGTTAAGCCAATCGCCCCTGCCGCGCGAGTTCGCCGCTGATCGTGTCGTAGAGCCTGGCGCGGTAATCGGACCATTGCCAGCCGCGCGCGGTTTCGAGCGCGGCCTCGGCCATCGGCGCCAGCTTGGCGCGGTTGTCGAGGCACCAGCGCAGCGATTGCGCGATCGCAGCGGGATCGCCGGCCGGAATCACCAGCCCGTTTTCGCCATGGCGGACCAGGTCGCTGGCTCCGGCCTGATCGGTAGTGATCACCGGCAGCCCGCGCGAAAAGGCCTCGGTCACGACCATGCCGAAGCCGTCGGACAGCGTCGGGAACATCAGCACATCAGCCGTATCGAACGCCGCGAACAGTGTGTCGCGCACCACCGAGCCGTGGAAGGTCACGCCCGCGGGCGCCGGCTTCCAGATCCGATCGGGCACCGTCACGCTGCCATAGACGTCGAGCACAGCGTCGGTTCCGGCGCCCAGCGTGCGCCATGCGTCGACCAGCAAGTGCGCGCCCTTGCGGATCGAGAAAGTCCCGGCCCAGATCACCCGCAGCGGGCGACTGCCTGCAGCCTTGGTGGGCACTTGCGCCAGCGGCACCGGCGCGCCGCAGTTGACCGCGAACGTGCGGTCCGGGTCTGCCCCCCAGGCGATGTGCGAGGCGCGGGTCACGCTCGAATTGGTGATGATGATGTCGGCGGCGTGCATTTCGGCATCGCGCCGCGCTTGCCGGCGTTCGAACACGCTCTCGAAATAGCCGTCGTTTTCGTCCGTCAGTTCGGGATAGGCGGTCTTTTGCGCGCGCTGCAATTCCTGGAACTGCCGGCTGTTAAGCGACGGAAAATCGAGAATTTTCGCCGCTCCGGCTCGATCGGCAGCGGCAAAGGCTTCGAGCGCGGTGAATTCGTAAGCATAGATCGCATCGCCGCCCTTGCGCAGCCGCCGGCCCGCAGCGCGGGTGTAGTCGAACGACAGCCGTTCCCAGATCCTGTCGACCTGCTGGCGATCCATTCCCAGCCGGTCCGCCGCGGTCCGCGCCAGTTCCCAGAACGGCCGCGTTTCCACCATGTCTTCGGGCAAGGCGCTGATGCCGCGACGTTGAAGCTCTGCCAGCAGCTTGGCGGCCTGCGCCCCGGGGAGCGCGGCGAGGGTGCGTCCTGCGAGCCCGCCCGGCTTGAACGCGAAAGTGGTGAACAGGGCCTCGAGCGCGCCGCGTTCGTGAAAGCTCAGCGCCACTTGCTGCCCGAAGATGCCCGTCGACGGGAACGCAACGACGGCCTTCATCGCTGGTCCGACCGGGGGTCGATCGCCTGTCTATCTCCGCGCCGGACGAGGCGGTGGAGGATCATCCCGGTCTCGCGTTCGAGCCAAGGGCAAAACAGCAGGATGAAGATCGGCAGCCCCATAAACAGCGCGATCAGGCCTGGGATCATCATACCGTTGTCGCCAAGCAGGGTGCTGGCCGCAAGCAACAGCGGGTAATGCAGCAGGTAAAGCGCGTAGCTGCCGTGGCCGACGCGTCCGAACAGCAATACGAAGGCACGTCGCGCTGCTCGCAGAATCGCCAACTGGTCCCATCGCCCCCAGATCGCAGCCAGCGCGAACAGCAGCGCGATCACCGTGCCCGAGAGTGCGTCGGTCAGCGTTGCCGAGGTCAGGCCGAACTCGCGCAGGACGATGAAGCCAAGGCCGGTCAGCACCGCCGGCACCGCAACCAGCACGACCGCGCGGCGCGATCGTTCGAGACCGACCGCGACATAGCCCGCCAGCCACACGATCCACAGGCCCAGGAAGTTGGAGAACGGCGACGGCGCAAACTTGTTGGCCACGAGGCTTGCGATCAGCCCCGCCATGCCCATCGCCAGCAACTGCCCGCGGGGGCCAAGCCCAAGCACCGGCCGGGGCCGCACCACCCGGAGAACGACCGGCAGGATGCAGTAGAAAAATACTTCATATGACAGCGACCAGTAAGGGCCGTTGCGTCCGAACGGTTCGAACCAGTAGCCTTTGGCTTCGAGCGAGGTTTGCAGGAACACCGCGTTGCCCAGCAGCGTCCGCAGCGCGAATGCGGGCCCGTTGTACCCGTAGATCAACCCCAGTGCAGCGGCCCACGCGAGCGAAAAGGCGTAAAGCGGCACGATCCGCGCCACCCGGCGAAAGGCATAGGCGCTTATGGCAGCGCGCGTGACAGGCGGATTGTTGCGCGTCGCGAGCCCGATCGCATAGCCCGACAGCACGAAGAAGGTCAGCACCGCCAGCTTGTTCCGGGCCTGGACAAAGTCGAGCAGTCGGTAAGCCGGCGCGGGCAGGTAAGCGATGCAGGCGCCGTGAAAGATGACGAACAGGTGATGCGCGACCACCACCAGCGCCACGAACCCGCGCAATGCGTCGAGTTCGGGAATACGCCTGCTCGCGCGCTTGGCCGCAAGCGGCGGGGAAACCGATGCGGCTGGCTGCGAACTGGCGTGCAGGGTGATCACGTGTTCGCTTGGGCCGACGCAGACCGCCGCGCGATCGCAGCGCGGTAGACCGCGAGATATCCTTCGGCGAGCCCGTCCTGGCCATAGCGTGCCTCGGCATCGGCGCGGCAGGCCGCGCGCGAAAGTTCGGGAATGCGGGCCACGCAGGCGATCAGGTCGTCCAGCGTATCGCGCACGAACCCGGTCTGGCCGTCGATCACCACTTCGGGCACGGCGCCGCGATTGAGCCCCAGCACGGGCGTGCCGCAGGCGAGCGCCTCGGCCATCACGATCCCGAACGGTTCATCCCACAGGATCGGCATCAGGAACGCGGCCGCCTCGCCCAGCAGCACGTCCTTCTGTGCATCGTCGACCGGCCCGATGTAGCGCACTTGCTCGCCATCGACGTGCGGCAGCACGTGCGCCTCGACCCAGCCGCGCTTTTCCTCGGGAATGTTGCCCGCGATGATCAGCCGGCGTCCGGTGGCGCGCGCCATTGCGATCGCGAGGTGTGGGCCCTTGGTTTCCTCCAACCGCCCCAGGAATACCAGCGGTGCGCCCTCGACGACCTTCGGCTGAAAGGTGTAAGTCTTCATCGACACCGCATTGGGCACCATGGTCCAGCGTCCGATGCGACGAACGTCCTGCATCATCCAATCGCTGATCGCGGTGAATTCGAGGCTCCCGCGCGACAGGTGGTGGCCCATGCTGACGGTCCGCGGGCTGATCGCTCGCTGGTATGTCATCACCTTGGGCAAATTGCGCGGCAGGATCGCGGTCAGGTAGGCGATCCGCGAGAAGCTGTGGACCACGTCGAAACGGTTCCGCCCGACGTGCGCCGCCAGCGTCAGCGCATTGCGCAGCGTATCGGCCTTGCACAAGCTGCTCGCGCCGGGCCATGCCACCAGTTTGCCCGCAGATTGGCTCTCCGGATGCGCGAACAGCGTCACTTCGTGCCCGCGCGCGACCAGTTGCCGCGCCAGCAGGTCGATGATCCGCTCGATCCCGCCATAAAGCAGCGGCGGCACCGGCAATTCGGGATCGGCGGTGAGCGCGATCTTGAGCGGTTGGCTGGTCATGCGCTCAGCAAGCCAGGGCATCGGCGCGGCCGGCGAGCGACTGCGTGAGCGGCGCATTGACCAGAAAATCCATCGCTTCGGCCATCGGGCCTGGGGGCGATAGTTTCACCAGCGAACCGGAACGCCGCACTGCCGTCAGAATGCCGCGCGCCAAGGCAATCCGCGGTGCCTGCCACAGCAACGCTCGCGCTTGCGGCGTCGCCAGCCCGGCGAGGACCAGCCCCACCGCTTGCGGCGAGGTGGGACGGTCGATTTCCTGCCATAGCGTTCGGGCCAGTTCCTTGCGCGCCTGCGGGCTCTGGAGCGCCGCAAAGCAGCTTCCAGTCAGGAGTTGCTGGTAATGGCTCCACCGTCGGCCAGTCGTATCGCGCGCGGTCTTGATGGTTTCGGCATAGTTGGTGAGCGGAGCGCCGTTCAGGAGGATGGTATCGAGCATGGTCCGGTCGCGGAAATGTTCGGTTACGTCGACCGGGATCGAGCCCGGCACGGCCATCGGATGGCTCCGCTTGACCCGGATCAGCGCGGAACTGTTGCAGTAAGTTGCGCCGCCACACAAAGACTCGAGCGAATAGCTGTGTTCGCGCAGGTCCAAAAACGGCCAGATCGTACGGCCGGTGTCGGTCCAGCCGCCATCGGGTTCTTCACGCCAGATCCGTTCGTTGCCGACAATGGCCATTGCGCCCGGGTGGCTTTCGAGCACGCCGACATGGCTTTGCAGGAACGCAGGCTCCCACCAATTGTCGTCCTCGAGCAGCGCGGTATAATCCGCAGCCGTTTCCTCGAAAACCAGCCCAAAGCTTCCGGTTGCGCCGCGCTTGATCACGGGTTCGAACAACGCTGCGCGCGGATCTGCCGCAGCCGCGACGATTTGTCCGACTTCCGGATCGTTGGGATCGTCGTTGACCACATGAACGCGCACGTTCCGATGGGTTTGTGCCAGCACGCTGGCCAGCGACCGGCGCAGCATCGCGTGCCGGCGATACGTCACCAGATAAACGGTAACGAGCGGTGCTTCAGCGGTTTCGGGGGTGCCGGCGGTGCCTGGCGCCATTTTATCCGTCATGGCGAATGTGCTGCACGGGGTGGCGCGCAGCGCGGTTCATGCCGATGCGTTCGGCCAGTGTCTGGACCCGTTTGGCGGCCCGCCAGCCGATCCATTTCCTGAGCTTGTGAAACCCCGGTGGACCGACCGGTTGCAGATCGCTCTCGCCCAATTCGCGCATCCGTGCAGCAAGTTTGCGGCGAAGGTCGGGGAAGGCCGGATAGAAGGTATAGTCGAAGTTCTTGAGCATATTGGCCGAAAGTCGTCGCGTGGTGGCATCGCTTCGCGCGGCAAGAACATGGCTGGTGCCAAGGAACAGCGCCAGACACGCGGATTCCGCAGCCTTGCGCGACGTTTGGGCCGAAAGCCCGCTGGCATGGCCAGACCGATAGAACAAGCGTGCTTCGGGCGCAAAACGCACGCCCGCGCAGGTGGTGAGAAGCCGTGCGAAAAACTCGAAATCATCGATCAGGGTCAGGCGTTCATCCCATCCACCCACCTCGTGGAGCAAGGTTCGCGGGATCAGGAATGTGCCGCATTGCGTCATCGGGGCGCCGGTCGACCACTCGCCACACAGCCAGTCGATGCCAGATGCATTATGGTATCCTTGCCGCTCGGGAAACGCGGCTTCGGCTTTCGCATCGGTGAAGCGGTCCCACTGGCCCATCGCGACTGCGCGACTGCCCGGTTCGAGGCGCTCCATCAAGGCTGCAACATGACCTTCGTCGATCAGATCGTCGGCATCGAGGAACATGACGAATTCCCCGGCCGCGCGCGCCAAGGCGGCGTTTCGCGCGGCAGCGGCGCTACCCTTCGCTTGGCTGACCAGCGCCACACCGCGATCGGCAAAAGCCGCAACTACACCCGCCGACCCATCGGTCGAACCGTCATCGACCACGATCACCTCGATCGGCGTGTAAGTCTGCGCCAGCACGCTTTCGATCGCAGCGCCCACGTAAGGCGCCGCGTTGAAGCATGGGATCAGCACCGAGACCAGTGGCGCGGTCATGCCAGCGCTGCCTCCACAAAGTAGCGTGCGACGCATTCGGGGGCCAGCAGTTCGTCGAACGCGGCCTGGTTGTGCGCCATGATGCGGGTGCGTTCGGCATCGTCGATTGCGGCCAGCGCTGCGGGCAGGTCCTGCCAATCGGCGTGGTCGTTCCAGCCGATCACGAAGCGGTCCATGTCGAACCACGGCTCCAGGAACAGGCGGTCGGCGTGGATCGGCAGGCCCCACATCAGCGCCACTGTCATGATATTGCGCCAGCCCCAGTGGAAACCGCTGGCGAACACGCCTAGCCGGCTGGCCGCCAGCATCGCCTCGTAGTTGTCGACCGGGCCGGTGGTGATCGGGAAATCGGCCTTGTCCAGCGGCGCGGCATCGCTGCCGTCCCAGTGCGAAGGCTCGGCCCAGTTGAGGCGCGAATGGATGTCGTTCCCACTGGCAGCCATGGCTTGCAAACGACGATGCAGCGCCTCGCGGTGGCGCGGCCAGCCCCACAGCGTGTCGAGCAGCACCACGTCGTGCGCTGGGGGCGTGTTGCGGCGGCCGAGCAGGTCGGCGTAGCGATGCTCGAAATCCTCGAGCACGAAGCGCCATTCGTGGTTCCGGCCCAGCGCGCGCGCGGCCTTGTCGTGGGCGTTGCGCAACTTGCGCGCGAGCGGGCCGATCGGCTGCTTGCGGTCAAGATCGGGCCCGATCGGAACGAACGGACGCACCCGATCGAAGTGATCGCCGAAGTTCGCAATCAGGAAATCGGCGCGCTGGCGGTAGAACGCGGTCTCGTGCGGTTCGAGCCAGGGGTATGGCGGCTCGAACGTCTTGTCGCGGAAGAACGCGCCGTTGTAGCCCG
Organism: Novosphingobium sp.; assembly: GCF_025351285.1. Classification (GTDB taxonomy): domain Bacteria; phylum Pseudomonadota; class Alphaproteobacteria; order Sphingomonadales; family Sphingomonadaceae; genus Novosphingobium. The sequence continues at coordinate 372 of NZ_JANXWG010000035.1, read as the reverse complement.
CGCAGAAATAGCGATCGGCATGCGGCATCATGTTGGCCATGCAGAAGAACGAATCTTCGCTGTCGACGATCGCGCGGGTGGTGCGGCCCCGGTTGCTGTCATTGTCGCTGACCGCGATGGCGCTGGTGTGGCGGTGCTCGTGCGCGGCCACGGCCGGATCGAAGCCCGCGCCGGTGCATTCCGCAAGGCTGGCCTCGCGATAGACGATCTCGCCCGCGCGGTGCAGCCGCATCAGCCCGAAGCGCAGCCAGTAGTTGCGGTTTTCGTGCGGGTTCTTGAACCAGGTAACCGCGATCAAGCCGCGATCTCCTTTTCGAAGCACGACAGCGCGCGCGCGACGGCCTGGTCCATGTTGTAATAATTGTAGTCCGC
>NZ_JANXWG010000045.1 GCF_025351285.1 Novosphingobium sp. | reverse complement strand
ATTCGCGCGGCAGGGGTCGGCACCGAGCGCGGCGGGATAGACCAGCGTTCGCGCCAGATCCCAGCTTTCGCGGCCCCAGTCGAACGGCGTCCCGCCGCCGAACTGCGCCTTCTCCGCGTCCGAATAGCCGCGCACCAGTGGTCGGGCTGAACCGTTGATCGCCGCTTTCGCAACTTCGACATCCCACAATTCGTGCAAGTTGAACCCGTCGAACCGTCCGCCCGAAACGAGCACGTCGTTGCCGCCGCGATCGTTCGCGTGGTCGGCCGAATGCAGCGGCTGGTGGATATCGCCGACGAAGTGGACGAGGAACATCAGCGCCTGCACCCGCTCCGCCACCGGACGACCGGGTCTGCCGAGAATCTTGCGATCACGCTCGATCTGCGCGGTGACGCAGTTGCCGTCGGCGCAATCCTCGTTCCTGTCGTATGGTCGGCAAATGTCCTCATCCTGGAAGTGCCAGCGGCTGGCGAAGCGGAAGCGATCGCCGTCGCGGCGCACGCAATCGGCCCAGGTCGAGGCATCGGCCAGCGTGCGCACCGCGCATTCAGGGGTGTTAAGCGTGCGCGTCTGGCGCAGCAGGTCGGCCAGCGCCACGCGGGTCTGCGGGCGGACGTTGGCCCAGGCGATCGCCGCGACGGTGCGGTGGCCGAGCGCGCCCCAGGCCAGCGCGGGTTGCGCCAGCACGGTGCCCAGCACTGCCAGCGCCAGCATGATCACCCGCATGAAACGCATCATGCGGGTGCCCGCCCTTCGTACTTTTCGATCACCCATTCCTCGTTTTCGGCGGCGTGGACCCAGGCCTGCATCCAGTCATGCTCCCACACCGCCTGCATGTAGCCGAGCGCGAAACCCGGTACCGGCACCGCATAGGTCATGAAGCGCGAGACCACCGGCGCATAGATGATGTCGGCCGCGCAAAAGGTGCCGAACAGGAACGGCCCGCCCGCGCCGAACCGCGCGCGCGCCTCGGCCCACAGCGTGAGGATGCGCACGATATCGGCGCGTGCTTCGGCCGAAAATTCGAAATGGTCATGGCGCTTGCGGATGTTCATCGTCAGTTCGTGGCGCAGCGGGGTGTAGCTCGAATGCATTTCGGCCACCATCGAGCGCGCCATCGCCCGCGCCACATCGTCCTTGGGCCAGAACCGCTCGCGCCCGACCTTGTCCGCCAGGTAATCGATGATCGCAAGGCTATCCCACACCACCGCTTCGCCATCCCACAGGATCGGCACCTTGCCCGAAGACGGCGCGAGATCGCCAGTCTTGTGCTTCTGCGCCTCCCACTCCTCGCCATAAAGCGGAACGGTGATCTCCTCGAACGGCAGCCCCGATTGCTTGCACGCCAGCCAGCCGCGCAAGCTCCAGGACGAATAGTTCTTGTTGCCGATGATCAGTTTCATGGGCCTGTGCCTGTTCCGGGAGGGGTTGATTGCGGGCCTAGCCGCGTCGCCGCACGCTGTCGAGAATCAACCGGCCACGACGAGCCTTACGCCAGCCGCCGTGACCGCCTCGGCCATCGCGGGCGAGATGCCGGCATCGGTCACCAGCACGTCCACCTCGTCCAGCCCGCAGACGATCGCGCCCGAGGACGAGGCGAACTTGCTGCTGTCGACCATCAGGATCACCTGTTCGGCGCGGTCAATCAGGCGGCGTTCGGCAGCCACCAGGATCACGTCGGCCTGCATCACGCCTTGCGGACCGACCGCGGCGGCGCCCATGAACAGCTTTGGCGCATGGAAGCGCGGCATCGAATCCTCGCCCGCGGGCGCCAGGATGATGTTCTGCTCGCGGAACACCGAACCCGATGGCACCAGCAGCCGCGTGCCCGGCTGGCCAAGCAGCGCCGAGACGATGTGCAGCGAATTGGTCAGCACCTGGCAATCGAGCCCATCGAGGTGCGGGCACATCTGGAAGGTGGTGGTGCCGCCATCCATCATGATCCCCTCGCCCGGCGTGACCAGCGCGGCGGCGGCGCGGCCGATCGCCTGCTTTTTCGCAAGATTCAGCGTGATCGCTAGGTCGAACGGCGTGCCGGCAAGATGCAATGGGTGGTTGTCGGCGCCTTCGTCGCGTTCCACCCGCTTGGCCCCGCCATGAACGCGCGCGATCAGCCCGGCTTCGACCATGCGCGCCAGATCGCGGCGGATCGTGGCGGGCGAGGCCGCAAGCTGCGCTTCGAGCGCGCGATAGCTGACGAAGCCGGCCGGCTCCATCGCCGCCAGGATCAGGCTCTCGCGCTCGGTGGCGTGCATGGTGCGAATTATCCTCGTTCGGCGTCGATCCGTTCGAGCGACTTGCCCGCATTGCGAGGGCTCCACAAGACACCAACCACACCGCTGACCACGAGGAACCCGGTGAGGATCCAGGCAAGGCTGGTCATGCTGTTCGATGCCAGCGCGGGCACGGCGAGGCTCCACAGGCCCAGCCCGATCCGCACCACCGCGAACGCCAGCCCTTGCGCAGTCGAACGGATCGCGGTGGGGAACAGTTCGGCGCTCCACAACTGGAAGAAGCTCTGCGCGCCGAAGCCGCTGGCCAGGCCCATGATCACGATGTGCACGATCACCACCGGCAGCGTGAAACCGAATATGGCGAGCAGCGCCATGCCGAGCACGTGCATTGCCGCCGAAATGCCGAACATCAGCCGCTGGTCGATCTTGTCGGACAGCTTCATGAACACCAGCCAGATCGAGAACATGCCGATAAAGAAATAGCCCGCCGGCACCACCGTCGCGGCCCATTGCGGCAGGTGGTTCTGTTCGATCAGGTAAGGCGTGAAGAAGCCGTTGTAGCCCGCCCACAGGTTCCACATCCCGTACATCGTAACGAGATAGGCGATCGGCGCGAGGTAGCGCAGTTGCAGCACGTCGCTCCAGCGCGGGCGCGGGCCGGCGGCGTGGGTGCTTTCTTCCCAGCGTTGCGATTCCTTCATGCGGCTGCGCAGGAAGGTGAGCGCCAGCGCCAGCACCGCCAGGTGGATGAACAGCCAGCGTACCCCCGAAATGCCGAACGGCTTGAGGAAATAGGCCGCCACCAGCACCACCACCGGGCCCAGATACCACAGGATCTGCGCCACGCCCGAATGCGCGCCGCGTTCATGATCGGGCGCCTGTTCGGCGATCAGCGACCAACTCGCCGGAATGTCCGCGCCCACCGCCAGCCCGACCAGCACGAAGCCGGTGATGATCATCCACGGCGCCGCCGCGAAGATCAGGAACAGCATGCCGAAGGCGTAGAACAGCATGTCATACTGGTAGATGCGCTTGCGACCGAACAGGTCGCACAGCCGCCCGCCGATCAAGGCGCCAATGCCGGCAGAGATGGCGTTGGCGCTGAATGCGGCGATCAGCCCGATCAGGCTGTCGGACAAGTGGTACGCGTCCTTCCACAGCGCCAACGCGACCGAGCCCGACACGATCGAGCCCGAATCGATGTAGTTGGCGAGGCCCGCCAGGATCGTGTTGCGCCAGTGTTCGCGCGTGGACATTGCGTCCGCTTGGGCAGTAATAGCCATCAGATTTCGTCTCTCACCAATATGTTATCGTTGATATCTGCGATCGTTCGGCAACCCGTCAGCGCCATCGCCACGCGCATTTCGGCTTCGATCAGCGCCAGCATTTTCGCCACGCCCGCCTGCCCTCCGGCGGCAAGCGCGAACGCCCAGGCGCGGCCCAGCAGCACACCCTTGGCGCCCATTGCCAGCATCCGCACCACATCCAGCCCCGACCTCACCCCGCCATCGGCCAGCACGGTCAACCGATCCCCCACCGCGCGCGCGATCGGCGGCAGCGCGCGGGTGGAGGACAACACGCCATCGAGTTGCCGCCCGCCGTGGTTGGATACGACCAGCCCATCGACACCGTGATCGGCCGCCAGCACCGCGTCTTCAGGATCGAGAATACCCTTCACGATCAATGGTCCGGACCACTCACTTCGGATGAAATCGAGATCGGTCCAAGTGGCCGAAGGATCGAAATTCTCGCGCATCCAGCCGAAGAAATCGTCGATCCCGGTCTTGCCCTTGAGGATCGGCGCGACATTGCCCAGGCTGTGCGGGCGGCCGTTGATGCCCACATCCCATGCCCAGCCGGGCCGCAGCGCCGATTGCCAATAGCGCCGCGCCAGCCGCGCGATGCTGGGCGCCCCCGAAAGCCCCGAACGGACGTCGCGATAGCGGCTGCCCGCAATCGGCATGTCGACCGTGAACACCAGCGTGGTACAGCCAATCGCGCGCGCCTTGGCCAGCAGATCGCGGACGAAGCCCCGGTCCTTGACCATATAAAGCTGGAACCAGAACGGTTTGCTTGCCGCCCTTGCAACTTCGTCGAGCGGGCAGGCCGACACGGTCGACAGCGTGAACGGGACCCCTGCCCCCTCGGCCCCGCGCAAGGCCTGGCACTCACCGCGTCGTGCATTCATCCCGGCAAGGCCGATCGGCGCGAGCGCGACCGGCATGGCCAGCTTCTGCCCGAACAGTTCGGTCGACAAATCGAGCTGCGACACATCGCGCAAGATCCGCTGACGCAGCGCAACCTGCTCCAGGTCCTCGATATTCCGCCGCAAGGTGACCTGTTGGTAAGACCCGCCGTCGATATATTCGAACAGAAAATGCGGCAACCGCTGCCGCGCTGCCTCTCGGAAATCGTGGACATTGGCGACGATCATGCGGTGCCTCCCATCGCAGCGCGCCAGCACTCGCGGTAAGCTGCAAGGTCGGCATCGAGCGGCGCCACTCGCACCAGTTCGCCTTGCGGCGCAAGCGCCGGATCGAGCAACCGCAGCGCGCCGAACGACACGTCGTTATGCGCGTTGGCGACATAAACCGCCGTGTCCGGCCGCAGCGACGCGAGCGCGCGGACGAACACTTCGGCCTCTGCGAAACGGCCTTCGACCAGCAGCCGCTCGCGCGATCCGATCAGGTCGAGCGCGGCATCGGCAACGAGCGCGGCGTAAAGGCTGGTAGCAGCGCGCTTGGCGTACCAGTCGTCGGGTTCGTTGAGCCAGCGCCCCTCGCCGTTGGGAAACGGACCGCAGCCAGGCGCATGCGTCGGCAGCAGCATTGCGCCCGCCACCAGAACTTGCGGCACGGCGGCCAGCAGCGCGGGCTGATCGGGCTTGATATCGATCCGCCGCGTGTCGATCGCGATCACGCTCTCGATCTCGCGCCCGCCCATGAATCGCGCCGAAGGCACCGGCTGGCCGAGCACGTCGACATTGACCAAGCAATCGCGCGCCTCGGGCAGTGCTGCGGTGTTGATTGGTGCGCCGGACAGACGCATCCCGATAAACCAGGTGCCGGTCGAGAGCACGGTTGCTTCGTTGTGCGCGATCGCCGCAAACCCGCGCGCGGCGTTGAGCGCGGCGTTCGAATCGTGCAAGCCGGCGTGGATGCGCACAGTGGCGGGAAGCCCGGTCGTCGCGGCAAGCTCGGGTCGCAAGGTGCCCACCACATCGCCCGCGCGCACCAATGGTGCGAACCGCGCCGCCCAGCCCATACGCTGCGCCAGCGGCGAAAAATCACCCGCGCCAGGCGACCACAGATCGCTGTGGCAGCCCAGGCTCGAGACCTCGCTCCGCGCCTCGCCCGACAGGAACCACGCCCAGTATTGCGCCCAGGGCAGCAACGTCGCGCGCTCCATCGCCCGAGGGTACAGCCGATCGAGCCAGAACAATTGCGCACCAAGATTGAGCCCGTCGGGCAATGCGGGCGATCCGGTAGCCGCGAAAGTGTCGCGCCCAAGGCGATATTCGTCCATGATATCAGATGGAACTGCCTGCTCATAATCGAGCGGTGCGAACGCCAGTTTGCCATCGAGCAGCACCGCCGCGCCAGCGCCATGTCCGACCGGCACGATCGCCTCGATCGGATGATCGCGGTATCTGCCGATGGCTTCGAGCAGCCACTCGCCGATCCCCGCCGCATCCAGCCGGCGCAAACCATCGTCCGTACAGACAGCATTCGGGCGCACCTGTCGGTCGAGCAGGCTCCCGTCACGAGACCACAATGTGATCTTGCTCAAGGTCTTGCCAATGTCGATGACCAAGGCGAACCCGCGATCCAGACCCATTCTCCCGTCCACGCTCAAACCCGAATTGCGTAGTAGTGATTGTTTTGTAGCGAATACGATTGAAATTGCAAAGCGCTATTGCTAAGAGCGACACCATGAACATGCAGACCCCGATTTCGTCCGCCGCGATCCCGTTCGCCGTCCCGACCAGCCGCTGGGACGAAGCCCACGCCGCCACGCTGACGCCGGCCGAACTGCTGCTGTACCGCTCGAACCTGCTTGGTTCGGACCTCACGGTCACCAACTTCGGCGGGGGCAACACTTCGGCCAAGCTGATGGAAGTCGATCCGTTGACCGGCGCGGACACGCAAGTGCTGTGGGTCAAAGGCTCGGGCGGCGACATCGGTTCGATGAAACTCGATGGCTTTTCGACGCTCTACCAGGACAAGCTTCTCGCGCTTGAGGCGCACTATTCCGGGCCGGACGACGACGACAAGATGGTCGGCTACCTGCCGCATTGCACCTTCAACCTCAACGGCCGCGCGGCGTCGATCGACACCCCGCTGCATTCGCTGCTGCCGTTTGCACACGTCGATCACGTCCACCCCGATGCGATCATCGCGCTGGCGGCGAGTTCTGGCGGCGAGGCGGCGACCAAGGCCATCTGGGGCGGCAAGATCGGCTGGTTGCCGTGGAAGCGGCCGGGGTACACGCTGGGCGTGCAATTGCGCGATTTTGTCCGCGCCAACCCGGGCGTCGAGGGCGTGATGCTCGCCGGTCACGGGATCATTTGCTGGGCTGAAACCGCGCGCGACTGCTACGAACACACCGTCGCGCTGATCGCCGATGCGGCGAACTACCTCAACGCGAAGATGGCCGAAAAGCCCGCGTTCGGCGGCCAGAAGGTTGCTCCCAACCCCGATCGCGCCGCGATTGCCGCCGACCTGATGCCGCGCCTGCGCGGGCTGATGACCGGCGCGCGCCGCAAGCTGGGCCACTATTCGGACGATGCCGAAGCACTCGAATTCACCGGCAGCGCCGAGTTCCTGGCGCTCGCCGCGCTCGGCACCTCTTGCCCCGATCACTTCCTGCGCACCAAGATCGCGCCGCTGACGCTCGCTCCGGAACGCCTGAAGGACGACGCCTATCTCGCGGAAAAGATTGCCGATTACCGCGCAATGTATGCCGCCTACTACGGACGCTGCAAGCGCCGCAACTCGCCGGCAATGCGCGATGCCAACCCGGTCGTGGTGCTGGTGCCCGGCGTGGGCCGCATTACTTTCGCCACCGACAAAACCACCGCGCGGCTGGCGGGCGAGTTTTATGGCAATGCGATCAACGTGATGCGCGGCGCCGAAGCGATCGGTGATTACATCGCGCTCGACGAGCAGGAAGCCTTCGACATCGAGTACTGGCTGCTCGAAGAAGCCAAGCTCCAGCGGATGGCCGCGCCTAAGCCGATGGTCGGGCGGATCGCCTTGGTCACCGGCGGCGCTGGTGGAATCGGCGCGGCGACGGCGGCGCGGCTGATAGCAGAGGGCGCCTGCGTGATGCTCGCGGACCGCGATGCAACGGCGGTGCAAGCGGTCTACAACGGCTTTGCCAAGCGTTTCGGCAAGGACGTGGTGCGCGCCGTGGCATGCGACGTGACCGACGAAGCCCAAGTCGCCGCTGCGTTCGAAGCGTGCGCGCGCGAATTCGGCGGGTTGGACATTCTGGTAGCCAACGCCGGCATCGCCTCCTCCGCACCGATCAAGGAAACATCGGTGGCGTTGTGGCGCAGGAATTACGACGTACTGGCCGAGGGCTACTTCCTCACCGCGCGTTCGGCCTGGCCACTGCTGGAGCGGATGAAGGATCAGGGCGGCACGTCGGTGGTGTTCATTGGTTCGAAGAATGCGGTCGCGGCGGCGGCCGGGGCTTCCGCCTACGCATCTGCCAAAGCGGCGGCAAACCACCTCGCGCGTTGCCTGGCGCTCGAGGGCGCGCCGGCCGGCATCCGCGTCAACGTGGTCAACCCCGATGCGGTGATCAAGGGCAGCAGGATCTGGGACGGCGACTGGCGCAAGGAACGCGCGGGCACCCACGGCATCGACGCGGGCGAGGAACTGGAAGCGCATTACCGCAACCGTTCGATGCTCAAGCGCGACGTTTTGCCCGAAGATATTGCCGAAGCCGCCTATTGGCTTGCCAGCGATGCGTCGGCAAAGTCGACCGGCAACATGATCAACGTCGATGCGGGGAATGCGCAAGCCTTCACCCGCTGATCGAAGACCGGGAGAGAGAATAATGAAAACCTTGGGAATTCTGGCCGCAATGTCGCTCCTGGCGATGCCACTCGCGTTGCATGCACAACCCGCGACTCTCGACTCGATGGACCACGCTCCGGCTGGCGCGGTGGCGATCCCTCTTTATGGCGCGAAAACGCCCGGCAAGGTGTCCGACGAGATCGAAACCCGCATCATGGGCCGTGAAACCGTCATCCGCAACGTCACCTATCCCACGCTCACTCCGGTGCGACCAGCGCCGGGCACCGCCAACGGCACCGCGGTGATCGTGGCGCCGGGCGGTGGTTTCTCGATGCTGGCGATGCAGAACGAAGGCTGGCGCGTGGCGCAAGCGCTCGCCGCGCGCGGGGTCACCGCCTATGTCCTCAAGTACCGGCTGAACCCGAGCGACCGCGACGAAAAGGTATGGATGGCAGGCATGGCCAAGCTGTTCGCCGGTATCGACAAGGGAGGAAGGCCGCCCGAGATCACCGACCCTGCGGCAACCGAGGACGCGCTGGCGGCACTCAAGCTGGTCCGCACTCGCGCGGCCGAATGGGCCATCGATCCGCATCGCGTGGGCATGATCGGCTTCTCGGCCGGCGCGATAACCGCACTGAACGCGGTGTTGCAGGCCCCGGCAGGTGGAGCACCCGATTTCTTCGGGTTCATCTACGGCCCGATGCAGGCCGTTGCGGTCCCGGCCGGTGCGCCACCGATGTTCGCGGCGCTAGCGATGGACGATCCGCTGTTCGGCCATGGCGATTTCTCGATCGCTTCGGCCTGGTTCGCAGCGAAACGCCCGGTCGAACTGCACGTGTACCAGCGCGGCGGGCACGGTTTCGGCCTGGGCCAGCCGGGCACGACCTCCACGCTGATGATGCCCGAATTCCTTGCGTGGATGGACATGCAGGGCCTGCTGACCGCGAAAGCAAAACCGTGACCCTGCCGATTTCCGAAGACCTGATCGCCGAAGCCAACGCGCGCGAAGCTGATGCTCTCGACGAGGATTACGCCGCGCTCGATCGCAAGCTGGCGCGCGGCGGGATCGCGATCGATGCGATCAAGGACCGCATCGCCGCGTTCTCGGTGGCGGTGCCGTCATGGGGCGCAGGGCGCGGCGGCACGCGTTTTGCCAAGTTCCCGATCCCCGGCGAGCCGACCAACATCCATGAAAAGCTTGAAGATTGCGCGGTAATCAACCAGCTTGGGCGCAAGACCCCGCGCGTTTCGCCGCACTTCCCGTGGGACAAAGTCAGCGATTATGCCGCGCTGAAGGACGAGGCCGCCGCTCAAGGGCTCGGCTTCGATGCGGTCAATTCGAACACCTTCCAGGACCAGCCCGGCCAGCCGCACAGCTACGCCAGCGGTTCGCTCTCCTCCACCGACGCGAGCGTCCGCGCACAGGCGGTCGAGCACAACATCGAATGCATCGAAATCGGCCGCCTGCTCGGTTCGACCGACCTGACCGTGTGGGTGGGCGATGGCACCAACTTCCCCGGACAGCAGGACCTCGGTCGCAGCCTCGATCGCTATCTCGATGCGGCATCAGATGTTTACGCCGCGTTGCCCGATGACTGGCGGATGCTACTGGAGCACAAGATGTTCGAGCCGGCGTTCTATTCGTCGGTGATATCGGACTGGGGCTCGTCGATCCTGGCGGCGCAGGAACTGGGGCCCAAGGCCAAGTGCCTGGTCGATCTGGGCCACCACGCGCCCAACACCAACATCGAGCAGATCGTGGCGCGGCTGCACCGTTTCGGCAAGCTGGGCGGGTTCCACTTCAACGACAGCAAATACGGTGACGACGATCTCGATTCGGGCTCGATCAACCCGCACCAGTTGTTCTTGATCTTCAACGAACTGGTCGAGGCCGAACTCAATCCGAAAGAAGGCCTCCGCCCCAGCTACATGATCGACCAGTCGCACAACGTGACTGATCCGATCGAATCGATGCTGTCGAGCGCCGAGGCGATCACCCAGTGCTTCGCCAGGGCGCTGCTGGTCGACCGCGAAGCGCTCCATGCCGCGCAAGAGGCCAACGATACGATGATGGCGTTCCAGGCCTTGCGCCGGGCGTACAATGTCGATGTCGGGCCGATCCTTGCCATGGCGCGGATGGAAGCCGGCGGCGCGATCGACGTGCTGGGCACTTACCGGCAAAGCCAGTGGCGCGCGCGCAAGGCGCAGGAGCGCAAGCCGGTGGGGCTGGGCGCCGGCATCGTCTGACCACAGCGCTGCGGTCGTCAGGCCGACTCCAGCCTTGCGAGGCCGCCCCTCGCCTGCCAGAGCGCGGCTTGCGCATGTCGCCGGCAACGGTTCCGCAACCCGGCCCGGTGTATCGGACGTTCGGAACCGGTTCAGGAACCGCGTGCGACGTCAGCGCCGGGGCCGGCGCCAAGGTTCGCGCCGGGCCGCATCCGGCGCACATCGATGGCCCGTGCGGCCTGACAGCAAGGGCAGTTTTTTTGAGCATTTCGATGATGACCGCCGCCGTCCTGCTGGCCCACGCACCGGCCAGCATGGCCGAACCCGCGACCGTGGCGGCTCCGTCGTCGCTGGCGGCGGTCGAGCCATCGCAGACCCCCTCCGCAGAGCTCGGCGGGGCTGGGGTTGATGCCGGGGCCGTGGAAGGTGCCGGGGCCGGCGGCGAAGCGCCCGACGCAAACGGTGCACCGCCAGCCGGCGATCCCAAGCCGATCGTCGTCACGGCGCAACCCGGCGCGCGGCAGGACCCGCTCGCGGCAGTCAACATCCAGACGTACAAGGCCGTCCAGGCGGTCGACAGCGCGGTCGTGCTGCCGGTGGCGCTCGGCTACAAGAATGTCCTGCCCCGGACCGTTCGCACCGGGCTTCGCAACATCCTGCTCAACCTGACCGAGCCGGTGGTCTTCGTGAACTATGTGCTCCAGCTTCAGCCGAAGCGCGCGGCGCAAGTGGTCGGGCGGTTCGCGATCAATTCGACGGTCGGCATCGGCGGCGTGCTCGACGTGGCCAAGAAAAAGCCATTCCACTTGCCGCACCACACCAATGGCTTTGCTTATACCCTGGGTTATTATGGTGTTCCGTCAGGTCCATACCTGTTCCTGCCGCTGATCGGCCCGACCACATTGCGCGACATGTTCGGCCGCGTGCTCGACCAGTCGATGATCCCCGCCACGGTCGGCTTCCCGTTCACCGGGCTGACCTATTCGATCCCGACCGGCGCGATCAACGCGCTCGATTTCCGCGTCGAGGCCGACAGCGCGCTCAAGAAGCTCCACGATGCCGACAACCCCTACGGCGCCACGCGCGCCGATTACCTCGCGCGGCGCAAGCGCGACATCGCCGCACTGCGCGGGCCCAACCACGCCATCCCGATCCAGGATGACACCGTGCCGGGCGCGACCATCAGCGCGGCAAATCCGGCCGCTGCCGCAAAGCCGAGCGCTGCGGCAACAGCACCTGTGGTTGCCCCGGTAGCCTCGCCCGCATCGGCCAATCCGGCGACATCCACGCCGCCGGTGCGGCAAACGATCGTGCTGACCCCGGCGGCCCCGCCCTCTACCAAGCCGCGCCCCTGACGCTCAAACGGCAACGGTCGACAGACCGAGTTCGGGTATTCCCAGCGAACGGCGCCCGCCGAAATCGGTGCGGACCACGATGAGCCTGCTCTTTTCCAGATGATCGAGCAGACGCCGGATGCGGCCCGGCGATCGCGTGCCGTAAACCCGCGCCAAGGCATCGTCATCGGGGCAAGGCTCGCCGTCGATCGCGGCGCGGGCGATGACCAGGAACGGCGCGAGCACGTCATCGGGCACTTTTTGAGCCAGCGCCAAGAGACTGGCAAAGGCGGGATCGTCCTCACGCATGATCCCGGCCAGAGCCATCGCGAAACGGCGGCGGAACATGGCAAGATCGATGCCGTGCCCGGCGATCCGGTGCATCCGGCAGCGCACGGTGAAGTCCTGGTACAACGAAGCCGGTTGCTGGAAGGTGCAGCCCTCCTCGGCCACGATTTCGGCGAGCACTTCGCTCACCACCGCCGAAACATCGGGACCGGGGAACGGAAGTTCACCGGGATTAGCGGGTTCCTGGGGCGGATCGGGATCGTGCGACGCGATGGCTTGCAGCAGCGTCTCGGCCGCCGGGGGTGCCGGTTCGGGCTCGGACCAGCGGAACACCGGCTGTTCGACCACTTCCGGTTCGGCGTGGAGCAGCGCGTGCATGTCGTCGCCTTGCGCCACCGGCAGCGGCATCAGCCCGCCGATCACCGTGCGCGCTGATGTTTTCACCGCGCCGATCCGCACCGCCACCGGGCGCCGGCTGATTGCGGGGCCGAGCCCAAGGAAGTGCCCGCGATCGAGCTCGCGGATCGCTTCGGCCTGGCGCCGTTCCATGCCCAGCAGATCGGCCGCGCGCGCCATGTCGATATCGAGAAAAGTGCGCCCCATCAGGAAGTTGCTGGCTTCGGCGGCGACGTATTGCGCCAGCTTGGCCAGCCGCTGCGTGGCGATGATGCCCGCAAGGCCGCGCTTGCGACCGCGGCACATCAGGTTGGTCATCGCCGCAAGGCTGAGCCGGCGAACCTCGTCGCTGACGTCTCCGGCGGCGGCGGGGGCGAAGATCTGCGCTTCGTCGACCACCACCAGCGCCGGATACCATTCATCGCGCGGGGCATCGAACAAAGCGGACAGGAACTGCGCAGCGCAGCGCATCTGTGCCTCGAGTTCCAGCCCGTCGAGTGCCAGCACGACCGAGGCACGGTGGGTGCGGATGCGCGCCGCCAATTGCCCGATTTCGGCGCCCGCATAAGCCGCGCCGTCGATTACCACGTGGCCGAAGGGTTCGGCCAAGGTGACGAAATCGCCTTCGGGATCGATTACAATCTGTTGGACCAGCGCCGCGCTTTCCTCAAGCAACCGGCGCAACAAGTGCGACTTGCCCGACCCGCTGTTGCCCTGGACGAGCAGCCGCGTGGCGAGCAATTCTTCGATATCGATGCCCACCGGCGCGCCGCCGGGGTCCGATCCCATGACGATGGAGGCCTTCACCCGCCCTCTCATAGCCGCGCACCTTGGAGGGGCAAGCGGGTGGGCGGTGTTATCCGCAGGGGCGGTCAGTCGCCCGGATAGTACTTGCGCTCGACATGGCCCGCCAGTTCGTCGGGCCAGAAATAGACCTTGCGCAACTGCCCGCTGACGAAGCGCTGCGCCTGATCGGCAAAATGGGGCGATGCAGGATCGCCGCTTTCGCCGCCTGCGGTGATGGCCCATGCCTCGACGCGCGGACCGAATTCGATGACCGCGACGAAGCTGTTGCCGCTGCTGCCGTACCACTTCTTCGTGCCCGGCCAGGCCTTCGCGCTCGACGAGGCGAGCGTGCCCCACAGCGCCCAGGTGAACGGCACCGGCAGCGAGGGCCGCGCATCGTCGAAATGCGGGCGGATCGAATCGTCGAGCCGTTGGAAACGGTTGATGCTTCCCCATGCCACACGTGCGCTGCCGAAATCGCGGGTCAGGCGCGCGGCGGCAGTAGCGAGCGCCGCGAGCTTCGCGTCGCTGGTTACCGTCGCCACGATCGCATCGGGGATTTCGCGGTCCTGCAAGCGCGGACGGAGCCCGGTTGCCAGTGTATCGGCCCAGAACACCGCAAGCGAAGTCGCTTCGGATCCGGCGCTCCAGCAGAAATTCCAACCGCGCAACAGCGCGATCTGGTCGGTCAGCGCAGCGCGGCGGGGGTCGGCCGGCGGCAGTGCATCGTAAGCGACCAGCAATCCGGGCAGCGCGCGCGCGAAGAACGGCAGGTACGAATCGAACGCAGCTTCGCGCAGGCCTTCGGCGGTGAAGTCATGGCGATTCGCAAGCAACATCGTGGCATGGCGGCCCCGGTCGTTCTCGCCGAACAGGTCCATCGTACGCGGGAATGCATCGCGTTTCGGACTGTCGGGCCCGGCCGCGCCCCATGGCGCATTGTTGCTGTTGTAAACCCAGCCGGATTTGGGGTTGAGCGCCCTGGGCAACGCATCGAGCGCAAGCAGGCCCTGCCAGTCGGCAGCCGGATCGCTACCGTCGACCGGCCTGGTGTAATCGAACCGGTCGCTTCGGCGCGGCATGAACTGCGGGTGGAGATAGGCGATTTCACCCTTGCGATCGGCGAACAGCGTGTTGTTGCTGCTGTTGGCTTTGCGTTCGGCGACTTTGAGGTAGCTGGCCAGATCGGTCTGGCGCGTGCGCAGGAACGATTGTTCGAGCGCTTCGACCGGCTTCCACATCAGGCTTGTCGCGATCCACTTGCCGCCCTCGGCGCGGACGATCGGGCCGTGGATCGAGCGCCAGGTGGTGAAGCTGCGGCTGGCCAACGTGCCATCGGGCTTGCGGTAGCGCAGCGTCACCGGCACCGCCGCGAGCGGTTCGAGCGCCGCGCCGTGGCGGGTGAACTTGCGGCCGCCCTGATCGACTACGTCTTCGGCAAATTCGTCGACGTTGTCGGCCCCGGTCGAGGTGTGCATCCAGCCGGTATCGGCGTTCCAGCCCTGGTAGATGAAGAATTGCCCCCAGGTCGACGCGCCATAGGCGTTGAGCCCGGCGTCGCTCGAAACCTGCTGTTCGGCGCGGAAATAGTGGCTGGTGTGCGGATTGATGAGCAGCAGCGCGCGGCCGTTGGCGGTGTTTTGCGGGGCGATCGCGATGCCGTTCGAGCCGCGCGGATCGTGATCGCCCGGTTCCGCCACCGCAACCTTCGGCGCCGTTTCGCCATAGAACCGTGCGAGTTCGGCCGGATCGATCTTCTCGATATCACCGCCGATGCTGCCCTCGGAAAAGCTCAGCGCCATCCACGGTTCGAAGCGGGTGAGCACCTTCGGGTGCACCTCCGGGTGGCGTGCGAGGTAATAGTTGAGCCCGTCCGCCCACGCATCCATCAGCGCGCGCAACCACGGTGGACCGGCCTTGTACTGCCGCTGCAACACGGCTGGATCGACATAGAGCCGCTGGCGCAGATCGCCCCAGATAGCGGCCTCGCCCTCAGCTTCCGCAGTACGGCCGAGCGCGGTCAGGTAATTGGCTTCGATCCGGTTGAAGTCGTCCTCGGCCTGCGCGTAGATCATCCCGAACACCGCGTCGGCATCGGAATGGCCGTGGACGTGGGCGATGCCCCAATCGTCGCGGGTGACCAAAACCGCCGCCGCCTGGCGTTGCCAGCGCGCGGTTTCGGCGGGGGTGGCGTGAGCGGTGGTGGCGAGCAGCGCGAACGCCAGCGAGGCAAAAGTCGATCGGATCATGCAGCAGGGCTATCGCGCCTCTCGGTACCCGGCAACCGATCAATCGTGCGCCGCCGCCAGGATCGCCCCGCCCTCGCCCTGCTGGACCAGGATCGCGGTCTTGAGACCCGGATGGCGCGCGGGCGGAAGCGCAAAGCTCTGCTTGCCCCCACGCCAAGACCCCAACATCGCATATTCCTTGACGACATTGCGGTGCGGCAGCGTGGCGCCGCCGTTCTCGCCGGCGAGGATCGGTACTTGCACGATCTTCGGATCGTAGCGCACCAGGGCGACGCTGGCGCCAGTTCCCGGCCCTTCGATCCGCACGTCCTTGGCCGAGAGCGCAATTACCGGCCCGCCACTGCCGCGGTGGAACTTGTGCAAGGCCCCGGTCAATTCACGCGGATCGCTGCCGATCACGTCGCCGCGGCCGTTGACCACCACTTGCGGGGTCCACACCTGGTTGTGACCCAGCTTGCGGGCATAGCTCCACTGGCGCGCGGTATAAGCCGGATCGGCGAACTTGTCCTTCCAACCCAGGTGATCCCAGTAGGTTACCTGCCACGACAGCACCAGCGTATCGGGACGATCGGCCAGCGGCATGACCAGCCGGTTGGCGGGCGGGCACGACGAGCAACCCTGGCTCTGGAACAGTTCGACAACTTCTGGATGACCGGGATCGGCCCCCGCTGCGGAGGGGGTTGCAGCGGGGGCCGAGACCGCCTGCTGACAACCCGCCAGCAGGGCAGGCAAGATCGCGGCGAGGAGTTTCAAGCGGACGGTCATGGCGGGTTCCTTTGTTGACCGGCTATTCGCGGCCACGCCCGGTTCGGATACAGCCAACTCGAAATTCACCAGCGCAGCAGGCGCGGACCCACGATCGCCCCGAACAGCGCCGCCAGCGCGATGCCCAGCGTGTACCACGTCAGCACGAAAATCGCCGAGACTTCGGGGCAATGCAGGCAATAGACCGTGGCGCTCCAGGCGCCCGCCGCCAGCCCGGCGGTGGCTCCGGCCGCGCGCAGGCGGGTGGGCGCCATCCGCCGGAACGACCACAAGAGCCCGGCGAAGATCGGCAACGCATAGACGAACACCAGCGTCGAGCAGACCTTCCAGCTCGCCCCCAGCCACATCGCCAACCAGTGTTCGGACGGCGCACGCGCCAGTTCGGCCACGCTCATCAGCGCCAGCCCGGCGAACGGCACCAGCGCCACCCACAACCACCCGAGACTGCGAGATTCGGGCCGCGCCAGCTTGGCGGTGGCCACCAGCGCACAGATCCCCAGCGAGGCGGTATAGCCCCATTTCATCCAGATCGTGGCGCCGTGCATCGCCAGCCACAGATCGGGCCGGAACCCGAACGACATCGACAGAGCCAGCATCGAAGCGAGCACGCCCAGGCCCAGCCCCAAGCCGAGCCGCCAACCAAGCGCGTTGCGCCGCACCGGTGGTACATCTGCTGCGAGCTGATCGATCAGGTCTTCGCTGGTCATAGCAGGCTGTTCTTGACCCGCGTGGCGAGCGCCTTGAGCCCGCGGTGGACCGAAATCTTCAAGTCGGATTCGCCGATCTGCTGCCGTGCGGCGGCTTCGGCGGTCGAAAGTCCTTCGATCCGTGTGGCGCGAATCGCGGCGGCCTGCTTGGGGCTGAGTCCTGCCAGCAACCGGTCGAGATCGGCTTCGGCGTTGCTGGCATCCTCGAACCCTTCGGTCACGAGCAGGTCTTCCATTCCTTCGATCGGCACCGTCCGGCCGGTGCGGCGGAACGCGTCGATCATCTTGTAGCGCGCGATCGCGTGCAACCAGGCGGTAAACGGCCGAGCCGGATCATACGTTCCGCGGCGGGTGTGCACCGCGATCAGCGTTTCCTGCACGAGGTCTTCGATCGCATCGTCCTGTCCCGGCATCCGGCGGCGGTAGTAGCGACGCAGCAACGGCAACAGCGCGCGCAACAGCCGGCCATGCGCCGCCGAGTCTCCACCCAGCCCGCCGACCATCCACATTCGCAACTGGTTTTCGCTCGTGATCATGGCCCTCAAGCTGCTATTCGCGCCGATCGCGCATCCGGTTACACCGGCACGCCCGTCACGCCAACCAGCCGGTGGAGGATGCCCGCAACCGCTTCGACCGTGAACGCGCTCTCAGAGTGTGCGGTGGAACCGCTGGCCGGTTGCGCCAGCCACCACGCCAGCGTCTCGACGATCAGGCTCACGGCGCAGATCGTGGCGAGATCGGTCGGCAGCCAGTAGTCCGAAGGCGCGCGGCCGGGCGCAAGATCGCGCGCGATGCCCAGCAGCGTGCCGCGCATCGTGCCGCCCGCGCCGCCCGTCAGCAGCGCGGTCCACAGCGCGCGGTGATCGTCGACATAGCGGCATAGCGCGGTGAACGCGGCCAGGCTGTTTGCGCTGTCGAGCACCGGCAGCGTGAGCGCGACCAGCGCCTCGATCTGTTCGGCGGCGATTTCGTCGAGCAGGGCTTCCCTGGTGGGATGGTGGCGGAAGAACGTGGCATAATGGATGCCCGCCTCGGCCGCGATTTCGCGCACCGTGATCTGTGCGAGCGGCTTGGCTTCGAGCAAGTGCAGCAGCGCCGCGCGCAAGGCCGCGCCCGATTTCAGCGCGCGCGCATCGCGGCGGCTTGACGCGCGCGGGACGTTATGCGCTATTGTGTCGCACAAGTCGTCGGGCACCGGCGTGGGCGAATCTGCACTCAAGCGGGTCGTCTCCAGTCGGTCCGCCGCCCGAACCGGCAGCCACGGGGAGAACCATGATGCAGGAACTGGCGCAGCGCAATTACTTCACCGATCACCAGATCCTGGTCGATCCCTACGCCTATTTCGAGGCAATCCGCGCGCTCGGGCCCGTCTATCGTTTGCCCGGGCAAGACATCGTGGTGGTGACCGGGTTCGCCGAGACGATCGAGGTGCTGGGCAACACGCGCGATTTCTCGTCCGCGATGGCGCCGCAGGGCCCCGCCGCTCCGCTGCCGTTCACCCCCGAGGGCGCCGACATCACGCCCTTGATCGAGGCGCATCGTACCGAATTCATGGGCGGCGATCTCGTCGTCAGCCTCGATGATCAACCGCACACCTTCTCGCGCTCGATCCTCAGCCGGCTGTTCACTCCATCGAAACTGCGCGCGAACGAGGCGTTCATGACCGACTACGCCGATCGGATGGTGCGTGAAATGGTCGGTAAGGGCCATTGCGACCTGATGCGCGAGGTGGCCACGCCTTATGTCACCAACGTCATCGCCGATCTGCTCGGCGTGCCCGATGACGATCGCAAGCTGTTCATGGAAGCGATCGACGCGGGTGTGGGCGCGGGCAGCCTCGATCCCGACGACCTGGCGCAGCAGAATGCGCCGCTGGTGCTGATGGGCATGTATTTTGCGCAATACGTCGCCGATCGCCGCGCCAATCCCACGGGCGACGTGCTGTCGGACCTGGCGCATGCGACTTATCCCGATGGCTCGCTGCCCGATGCGCTGGAAATCGTGCGGCTGGCGACATTCCTGTTCGCCGCGGGGCAGGACACCAGCGCCAAGCTGCTCGGCAATGCGCTGTGCTTCATCGCCGACCAGCCGGGTTTGCAGGCCCGATTGCGCGCCGATCCCAAGCTGATTCCAGCGCTGATCGAGGAAGTGCTGCGGCTGGAGGGATCGACCAAGATGACCGCGCGGCTGGCGCGTGTGGACTCGAGCATCGCGGGGGTCGATTGCCCGGCCGGGACCAAGGTGATGGTCGCGCTGGCAGCGGCCAACCGCGATCCGCGTCGCTGGGACGATCCCGAGGCGCTGGTGCTCGATCGCCCGAAGATCCGCGAAAACCTGGCGTTCGGGCGCGGCGCGCACACCTGCATCGGCGCCCCGCTGGCGCGGGTGGAAGTGCGTGTGCTGCTTGAAGAGCTGCTCGAACACACATCGAACATCGATCTCGATCCGGCGCGCCACGGCCCAAAGGGCGCGCGCAAGCTCGAGTTCGAGCCAAGCTTCATCATTCGCGGACTGGCCCGGCTCGATGTGGTGCTCACCCCGGAAGAAGGCTTCGTTGCGCCGAAATCGGCCACGCCCGAAGCCGTCCAACCACCCAAGCGCGGGCTGTTTTCGCGTTTGACCGGGCGCGGCAAGGCGCCAGCCGACGCCACAACCGGCTATGCAACCGCCACCACCCGCATCGGCGCGCTGCTGGCCAACCCTGAGACCCGTTCGGTGATCGAACGCCATTTCCCCGAAGTCGCGGCCGATCCGCGTATTTCCATGGCCAAATCGATGACATTCCGGCTGATCCAGAAATTCGCGCCCGAGGTATTCACCGAAGCCGCGCTCGATGCGGTCGACGCCGAACTTGCGCGGATTGCACCCGCTGCGAACACCTGACTGGAACGCATTGGCAACTCGCGCATTCTAGCCGTGAGAAATCACGGAGTGGAACTTATGAAGAAAATGTCTTTCCCGATGGCAGCCCTCGTGCTCGCCAGCACCAGCCTCGTCGTCTCCAGCCCGGCTGAAGCCCGCCGCCATTATCGCGGCCAGGCGCGTGGCCACGGCCATTGCCTGCGCTTCGACAAGACCACTGGCGCGGTTGCCGGCGGCGTCGGCGGCGCGCTGCTCGGCGGTGCGTTGATCGGTGGCACCGGTGGTGCCCTCGGCGGCGCTGCGCTCGGCGCGCTGGGTGGTCATGCGCTCGCCAAGGATGGCCGCAAGAACTGCCGCTGATCGATTGGCAGGCCACTTGAGAGGGTGGCCGAATTGACTGAATGCCGCAAAGGGGCCGCATTGCAAACGCGATGCGGCCCCTTTTCGCAGGGTGCCGGGGCCTTGCGGACGGGCAGGCCTGGGGCGATCACGTCCGTCGCGTCGGACCGGAAGCCGCCGCATGATTCGGGCGTTTGGGGGAGCATTAACGCGTGATCCGTTCGTTGCTGACCAAACTTGCCCTCGTCGCGCCATGCCTGCTGGCCGGGTGCGCGCCCGGACAGATCAACCAGGCGCGGCTGGCCCTGCCCTGCCCTGCACCCGGCGCGTTCGACGCCAGCGCCTCCGGCCCCACGCTGTTCGTTGCCCGCACCAACCGCAGCGAGTGCCGCGATGGCGCCTGGGTCTTGTCGCGCGAACGCGGCGATGGTCCGGCGTTCGATCTGGCAAGGCGCGG
>NZ_JANXWG010000038.1 GCF_025351285.1 Novosphingobium sp. | reverse complement strand
CCGCGCGAAATGTGTAAGAGCCGTGACATGACGGTCACCTCTGCTCCTGTTGTCGCGACCCCGTTGCTCGACCAGGTCGACATTCCTGCGGATTTGCGCGCATTTGATCCATCGCAACTGCGTCCGTTGGCGGATGAGTTGCGCGGCGAGATGATCCGCGCGGTGGGGCAGACCGGGGGGCATCTGGGTTCGGGGCTGGGCGTGGTCGAACTGACCGTGGCGCTGCATTATGTGTTCGATACGCCGCGCGACCGGCTGGTGTGGGATGTCGGCCACCAGGCCTATCCGCACAAGATTCTGACCGGCCGCCGCGACCGGATCCGTACCTTGCGCCAGGCCGGCGGCTTGTCAGGCTTCACCAAACGCAGCGAAAGCGACTACGATCCGTTCGGCACCGCGCACTCGTCGACCTCGATCTCGGCCGCGTTGGGCTTTGCGGTAGCGAACAAGCTTTCTGGCGGTGCGGGCAAGGGCATCGCGGTGATCGGCGACGGCGCGATGAGCGCCGGGATGGCCTATGAAGCGATGAACAACGCTCAGGTCGCGGGCAACCGGCTGGTGGTGATCCTCAACGATAACGACATGTCGATCGCGCCACCGGTGGGGGGCTTGTCGGCTTATCTCGCGCGGCTGGTGTCGTCGCGGCCGTTCCTGGAGTTGCGCGAACTGGCCAAGCGCATCTCGCGCCGGCTGCCGCGCCCGCTGCACGAAGCCGCGAAGAAAACCGACGAGTTCGCGCGCGGGATGGCGATGGGGGGCACGCTGTTCGAGGAACTGGGCTTCTACTACGTCGGCCCGATCGACGGGCACAACCTCGACCAGTTGATCCCGGTGCTGGAAAACGTGCGCGATGCGGCCGAAGGCCCGTGCCTGGTCCACGTCGTCACGCAAAAGGGCAAGGGCTATGGCCCGGCCGAGGCGGCCGCCGACAAGTACCACGGCGTGCAGAAGTTCGACGTGATCACCGGCGAGCAGGTCAAGGCCAAGCCCAAGGCGCCCGCCTACCAGAACGTGTTCGGCGAGCAGTTGGCGCGCGAAGCCGCCACCGATCCCACGATCTGCGCGATCACCGCCGCCATGCCCAGCGGCACCGGGCTCGACAAGTTCGCCGCCGCGCACCCCGACCGGTTCTTCGACGTGGGCATTGCCGAACAGCATGCGGTGACGTTTGCGGCGGGCCTCGCTGCGCAAGGCATGCGGCCGTTCTGCGCGATCTATTCGACCTTCCTCCAGCGCGCTTACGACCAGGTCGTGCACGACGTGTGCATCCAGAACCTGCCCGTGCGCTTTGCGATCGACCGCGCCGGGCTGGTCGGCGCCGACGGGGCAACGCACGCCGGCTCGTTCGACGTGACGTACCTGGCCACGCTGCCCAACATGGTGGTGATGGCCGCGGCGGACGAGGCCGAACTGGTCCACATGACGCACACCGCCGCGCTGCATGACACGGGCCCGATCGCGTTCCGCTACCCGCGCGGCAACGGCACCGGGGTGGAATTGCCCGCGATCCCCGAACAGCTCGCAATCGGCAAGGGCCGGATCGTGCGCCATGGAACCAAGATCGCGCTGCTGAGCCTGGGCACGCGGTTGGCCGAAGCGCTGAAAGCCGCCGACCAACTCGACGCGCGCGGGCTGTCAACCACCGTGGCCGACTTGCGCTTCGCCAAGCCACTCGACCACGACCTGATCCGCAAGC
Source organism: Novosphingobium sp. (assembly GCF_025351285.1). GTDB lineage: Bacteria > Pseudomonadota > Alphaproteobacteria > Sphingomonadales > Sphingomonadaceae > Novosphingobium. The sequence goes on along the minus strand of NZ_JANXWG010000038.1, from coordinate 69,691 downwards.
TGATGGCCACGCACGAAGTCGTCATCACGGTCGAGGAAGGCAGCATCGGCGGCCTCGGCGCGCACGTGCTGACGATGGCCAGTGACGAAGGCCTCACCGATGCGGGCCTCAAAATCCGCACGATGCGCCTGCCCGACACCTTCCAGGACCACGATGCGCCCGACAGCCAGTACGACACCGCCAGGCTGAATGCGCCCCAGATCGTCGAAACCGTCCTCAACGCGCTCAGGCACAATTCAGCCGGCGTGGAGGAAGCAAGGGCATGAAACGAATCCTGACCATCGGCCTCGTGGCCCTCGCCGGCGTTCTCGCCGCCCCTATCGCCCAATCCGCTCCGGGCGGCACGCTGACCATTCGCATGTCCAACGTGCGCAATGCCAAGGGCGAAGTGCTCGTCGCGGCGTGCCCGCAGGCGCAATTCCTCAAGGAAACCTGCCCCTACAACGGCTCCGCACCGGCGCACCCGGGCGTGACGGTGGTAGTGCTCCACGGCCTGCCAGCCGGGCAATACGCGGTGCAGACCTTCCACGACGAGAACGGCAACAAGAAGGTCGACCGCAACTTCATCGGCATCCCCAAGGAAGGGGTCGGCTTTTCCAACGACGCGCCGATCCGCATGGGGCCGCCGAAGTGGGCCGACGCGATGTTCGCATTCAATGGCGCCGAGCAGGCGATTCAGTTGAAAACGCGCTATTTCCTCGGGCAATCCGGCCCCGATAAGCGTTGAAGATCGAGATGCGGAATTTCGTGCCCGGCGCGGTCGCGTCGAGCATCAAGCGGCCGTGGTTGACCGTTGCGCTGGCGTTCTGGCTGGCGGCGCTGGCGGTTATCTACACTGCCGGTCATTTGGCGATGACCACCGATACCGCCGAATTGATCTCGCCCAAAGTTGGCTGGCGCGTGCACGAACGCGCGATGGACGAAGCGTTCCCGCAATTGCGCGATGCGACGCTGGTCGTTGTCGATGGCAAAACCCCCGAATTGGCCGAGGACGGCGCGGTGCGGCTGGCAGCCGAAATGGCCGGCGATGCCAGGCATTTTCGCAGCGTGCGGCGCCCCGATGGCGGTGACTTTTTCGCGCGGGCGGGTCTGTTGTTTTCTTCGCAAACAGAGGTGCAGGACACGACCGCAGCGCTGATCAAGGCACAACCGCTGCTTGGTTCGCTCGCTGCCGATCCATCGCTGCGTGGGGTGGCGGCGGCGGTGGGCACGATGCTCGACGGGATCGACAACGGTTCGGCCACATTTGCGCAGACAGCCGCACCGATGCGGGCGCTGGCCGACGCTGCAAGCGATACCCTGGCCGGCAAACCAGTGTACTTTTCATGGCAGCGGCTGTTTGCGGGTAGCACTTCGGGCACACTGGCGCCGCCGACGCGCCGGCTGATCCTGACCCGGCCGGTCCTCGATTTCGGCTCGCTGACGCCGGGAGCAGATGCGGTCGATGCCGTCCATGCGGCGGCGGGCAGGCTCGGTCTCGATGCCGGGCATGGCGTGACTGTGCGCGTGACCGGCGATGTCCCGCTGGCTGACGAGGAATTCGCGACGTTGCAGGAAAACATCGGCCTGGTCGGGCTGGTGATGCTCGGCGCGATGCTGGTAACGCTGTGGTTCGCGACGCGATCGGCGCGTCTGGTCGGCGCAATCGTGGGCACCATCACGCTTGGATTGGCGGTCACGCTGGCGGCGGGCCTGCTGACGGTGGGGCGGCTCAACCTGATCTCGATCGCCTTCATCCCGCTGTTTGTCGGGCTCGGGGTCGATTTCGGCATCCAGATCTGCGTGCGGTTCAATCACGAGCGGGCGCAGGGCAAACCGGTCGATACCGCGTTGCGCGATGCGGCGGCCGCCCTTGGCCCGCCGCTGCTGCTGGCGGCAGGCGCGGTGTTCCTGGGCTTCGGGGCGTTCTTGCCGACTGCGTATATCGGCATCGCAGAACTCGGCGTGATCGCGGGGATCGGCATGATCATCGCATTCATGGCGAGCATCACGCTCCTGCCCGCGCTGGTCATGCTGGCCCCTCCGGCTGCGCCGCGCCGCGAAGTCGGCTTTGCGGCGCTGGCCCCGGTCGACCGCTGGCTGGCGCGGCGGCGCAAGGCCGTGTTGTGGGGCTTTGCCGTGTCGATGGCGATCAGTATCGCGCTGCTGCCGCTGGTATCGTTCGATTTCAACCCGCTGCACTTGCGCGACCCCGAAGCGCCGGCGATGCGCACGCTGGCCGACCTGACGCGCGATCCCGACCGCACCCCCAACACCATCGGCGTGCTGGCCAAGGATCACGACGAGGCGACCCGGCTGGCCAAGGCGTTGAGCAGCCTGGCCGAAGTGCGGCAGGTGGTATCGCTCGACAGCTTCGTGCCCGGCGATCAAACCGCAAAGCTCGCCGCAATTTCGGATGCTTCGCTGCTGCTCGATGTTTCGATCAATCCGTTCGACTTGTCGCCCCCGCCCCCCGATGATACCGCTTTGGCAGTCACGCTGGGTGTACTGGCCGAACGGTTGGCGCGGACCGCCACCGCGCATCCCGGCCCGGGTGCGGACCAGGCGCAGCGGCTGGCCGACGGGTTGGCCCGGCTGGCACATGGTGCAGCGGCACAGCGCGCAACGCTCGATACCGCACTGGCCAAACCGCTCGGCGTCATGCTCGACCAGACTCGCGCGATGCTCCAGGCCGCGCCGGTCGATCAGGGCACCCTGCCCGCTGACCTGGTGCGCGATTGGCGCACGCCCGATGGCCATTACCGGCTGGAAGTCTATCCTGCGGGCAATGCCAACGACAATGCGGTGATGCAGCGCTTCCGCACCGCCGTGAGCAGCGTCACGCCCAACGTTTCGGGATTGCCGGTGGCGACGCAGGCCGCCGCCGGGACAATCGCCGGAGCCTTCATAGAGGCCGGAGCGATTGCATTCCTGCTCGTCAGCCTGCTGCTCTACGCAGTGCTGCGCAATGTGCGCGAAGTCATGTTCACGCTGGCGCCGGTGGTGCTGTCGATCTTCCTGACGCTGGGCACTTGCGTGGTGATCGGACAGCCGATCAACTTCGCCAACATCATCGCCTTTCCGCTGCTGTTCGGGGTGGGCGTGGCGTTCCACATCTATTTCGTCATGGCCTGGCGAGGCGGCGCGACCGACCTGCTGCAATCGAGCCTTGCGCGCGCCGTGCTGTTCAGCGCGCTGGCAACGGGCACCGCGTTCGGCAGCTTGTGGCTATCCGACCATCCGGGCACCGCCAGCATGGGCAAGATCCTGATGATCTCGCTGATCTGGACGCTGATCTGCGCGTTGGTGTTCGAACCCGCGCTGCTGGGCCCGCCACGCGAAAAGGCAAAGGCTGCCAGTTAAGGTACCCGGCCGGCCTCGGCCAGCCCGGCTTCGCGCAAGCGGCAACTGTCGCAACTGCCGCAGGGCTGCCCACCTTGTGGATCGTAACACGACCAACTCATCGCCGGATCAAGCCCGAGCCGGAACGATTCGCGCGCGATGTCCGCCTTGGACAAGTGCTGGAGCGGCGCGTGAATGCGAACATTGCCGCCCTCTGTGCCGAACTTGGTGGCCACGCGCGCCAGTGATTGGAAGCCGTCGATGAATTCGGGCCGGCAATCGGGATAGCCCGAATAGTCGAGCGCATTCACGCCGATAAAGATGTCCTTCGATCCCGCGGCTTCGGCCCAGGCCAGTGCCAGCGACAGGAACACCAGGTTGCGCGCCGGGACATATGTGACCGGAATGTCCGTCCCAACCCCATCCTTGGGCACATCGATTTCGGCCGTTAGCGCCGATCCGCCGAATTGGCGCAAGTCCATCGGCAGGACGACATGTCGCGCCACGCCGATCCGTTCACAGATGACGCGCGCCGCATCGAGTTCGATCCGGTGTCGCTGGTTATAGTCAATCGTCAGCGCCAGCAGCGCAAACCCCTGTTCGCGCGCCAGCCCGGCGCAAACCATCGAATCGAGCCCGCCCGAAAGCAGGATCACCGCAAGCGGCAAGTCGGACTTGTCAGGAAGGTCGGGCGTTTCGAGCAAATCTGGCATAGGCATCCGCTAGCCGCAGTTGGGCCGGGGGACAATCCGCCCCGCAGTATCAATCGTGGCAGACGCCCACCCGGCGTGCTTCGGCAGTAAAATCGAAGGGGAAGCCATCGGCGATGCCCTGGCTGTCGATCTGCGCAAGTTGCGCGTTCTCGAGACGGATTTGCGTGCGCCCGTAACCCGCCCCTGGGCAGGTATAATGGACTGTCACAAAACGACTTTCATCGCGAACGACAAAGCTGCGGCACAGCGTATTGGGATGCTTGATCTGGATAAGCGGCCTGCCGGTCTCCAGGCAAAGCCGGCGCACGGTATGCGCCGCATCGCGCACGCGCACTTCCCACAAGCCCGGATCGATCTTGTCGAGCATTCGGAGCGACGGAGCCTGCGCAAAAATCGGCGAGGTCACGGCCACGCCGATGGCAATGGCTAAGCCGCCAGCCGCAATTCTGAATTTCGCTGCATCTGTCCAAGGTATCGTCATGGCGTGTTTTCCAAAATCCTGAAAACGCGCGACCCACCGTCTATGCCGGTCTTTGGGCACTATATAGCATCATTTTTCGCAACGATAAGGTGTGCTGCGGTTGCGGTGAAGCGATTTCGACACTTTTTGACACGCTGCCGGCGCATCACAGATCGATGTCAAACACCCGCGAGCAAAATGCGCAATCGACGCGGATCAGCCCATCTTCATCGCGCATCTCGACACGATCGTCGGCCGGGAAGCGTGCAAGGACATCGCGGTAATGCTGGACGCTGCAGCGGCAGCCTCGGGCCAGTGCGGTCCCTCTTTCGACCCGCACTTCGCGCTCTTCATGGAACAGCCGCCATATCAGGCTTTCCAGCCCGAGATCGGGATCGAGCAGTTCGGCGTTGCTGGTCGACCCGGCGAGCGTGGCGACGTGTTCCCATTCGGGGTGATCGAGCTGCGCATGAAGCCGTTCGCGCCCTTCCTCGCCATCGGGCAAGTGCTGCACCAGCAGACCGCCTGCGGTCCAGGAGTCACCTTCGGTGCCGACCGCGACTCGCAGCAACGTCGGAACTTGTTCGGATTGGAAGAAGTAGTGCGCGCAAGCTTTCGCCAGCGAATCGCCTTCGAGCGGCACGATCCCCTGATAGCGCTGGCCCACGCTCGCCAGATCGAAGGTGATCGCCAGGTAGCCGCCCGCGAACAGCGCAAACAGCGATGGGCTGGGCCCCAGATCGTCAAGTTTGGAATGATCGAAGCGCACGTGGCCGCGCAGTTCGCCAGCGCGGTAATCGCAGACCAGCAGTTCGATTACGCCGCCGTCGGTCTGCGCCTGCATGGTGAGCTGACCTTCATCATCCTTCAGCAGCGATCCGATCAGCGCGGTGATCACCAGGGCTTCGGCCAGCAGCCGCTTGACTGCGCTGGGATAGGCATGCGCTGCCAGAATCGTGTTCAGCACCGGCCCGATGCGCACGACCCGGCCGCGCGCGTCGCGATCGGGAATGGTCAAGCGCAGTACCTGATCGAAACCCGTCTCGTCCGGTGGCATGCTGCTCATATCTGGCCGAACACCCAGCGCAACACCGATTTCTGCGCGTGAATGCGGTTCTCGGCCTCGTCCCACACTGCCGATTGTGGTCCGTCGATCACGGCGTCGGTCACTTCCTCACCGCGGTGTGCGGGAAGGCAGTGGAGGAACATCGCGGAAGGATCGGCCAGCGCCATCAGTTGCGCATTGACCTGATACGGCGCCATCGCACCAATCCGTACGTCACCGTCCGATTGCCCCATAGAAACCCAGGTATCGGTGACGACCACGTGCGCGCCTTTGACCGCGACATTCGCATCCCGAAAAACCGCGATTTGTGCGCCCCGAGCGCGCGCCTCGTCGACCACTGCCGCGTCGCAGTCGAAGCCTTCGGCCACGCCAAGCCGGATGTTGAAGCCCAGCAAGCCCGCCGCTTCGATCAGCGAATAAGCCACATTGTTACCATCGCCCAGCCACGCCATCTCCAGCCCCGCCAATGGCTTGCCGCGTTCCACGATTGTCAGCAGTTCCGCCATGATCTGGCATGGGTGCGAAAGATCGGTGAGGCCGTTGATGACCGGGACCGTGGCATGGCGTTGCAATTCCTCGATCTTGGCGTGATCGTCGGTGCGCAGCATGATCGCATCGGCCATCCGGCTAAGCACGCGCGCGGTGTCGGCAATTGTTTCGCCCCGGCCGAGCTGCATCGTGCCGGCATCGAGCACGATCGCCGATCCGCCAAGCTGACGCATAGCCACGTCGAACGACACGCGCGTGCGGGTCGAGCTTTTTTCGAACACCATCGCCAAAACTCGGCCATCGAGCGGCGCATCATGATCGGCGCGCCCCTTCGGCAGCCCCGCGCGGGCCTGCTTGCGCTCGCCAGCGTCGGCCAGGATCGCCGCAAGGCCCTCGGCCCCTCCATCGGAAAGGCTTATGAAGTGCCGTATCACGCCGGTTGGGCCTGCGGCACGAAACTGGCGGCAGCAGCCGAAAGCTTCTCCATGAATTCATCGATGTGGCTGTCGTCGATCACCAGCGGCGGGATGATCCGCACGGTCTGGTCGCCGGCCGCCACAGTCAACAATTGGTGCGAATCGCGCATGTGCGCCACGAACGCGCGCGGTTCGACCCGCAGCTTCAGCCCGAGGAGCAGCCCCCGACCGCGCACGTGATCGAACAGCTCGGGATAATTGCCGATGAACTGTTCCAGCCGCGAACGGATGCGATCTCCCTTGGCGCGCACGTCAGCCAGGAACGCATCGTTGGCGACCACGTCGAGCACCGCCTCGCCCGCGGCCATCGCCAGCGGATTGCCGCCATACGTGCTGCCATGCGTGCCGAACACCATGCCGCGCGCCGCCTTTTCGGTGGCGAGGCAGGCACCCATCGGGAACCCGGCGCCGATGCCCTTGGCACTGGCCAGGATATCGGGCTCAATGCCGAATTGTTCATAGGCATAAAGCGTTCCGCTGCGCGCCACGCCGCATTGCACTTCATCGAAGATCAGCATCAGGTCGTGCTCGTCGGCCAGCGCGCGCAAACCCTGCAGAAACGCGTCCGAACCGACGCGGATGCCGCCTTCGCCCTGGATCGGCTCGACCAGGAAGCCCGCAGTGTTCGGGCCGATCGCTGCCTTTGCGGCTTCGAGATCATCGAATTCCACGTACTTGAAGCCCGGCAGCAGGGGCAGGAACCCGTGATGCATCTTCTCCTGGTTCGAGGCGCTGATCGTGCCCATCGTGCGGCCGTGGAAGGCGTTCTTGAAGGAGATCAGCTCGAACTTGTGATCGTTGCCACCATGGCTGTGATAGGCGCGTGCGGTCTTGATCGCGCACTCGACCGCCTCGGCGCCCGAATTGGTGAAGAACACCGTATCGGCAAACGTCAGGTCGACCAACCGCTGCGCCAGCTTTTCACCTTGCGGGCTACCGTAAAGGTTGGACACGTGCATCAGTTCGGCCGCCTGCCGCTGGATCGCGCCGATCAGGTGGGCGTTCGAATGGCCGAGTGCGTTAACCGCGATGCCGCTGGCGAAATCGAGGAACCGGCGGCCGTCTTCCGAAATCAGGTGGCAGTGTTCCCCGCGCACCGGACGCACTTCGCACCGGGGATAAACGGGCATGAGCGGGGTGATCGACATGAGCAGGCTCCCTTGGAAATCCAGTGGCGCGGTACGAGCCGCGCCAAAAAAACGAACGGTGGAAACGACAAATGGCGGCCCCCCGGATCTCACGAACCAGGGGCCGCCATTTGCGCGTATTTATTCGGCCGAGGCTACCCGGTCAAACCTAGAAGGTCTGGCCGGGCCAACCATCAAGTCGGGATCAATCCTGACGCGGCACCAGGTTGACCGCCGAGTACTTGCCTCGTCGATCGACCTCGAGGTCGAATTCCAGCTTGTCGCCTTCGTTCAGGTTCTGGAGGCCAGACCGTTCGACCGCGCTGATGTGCACGAACGCATCGGGTTGGCCGTCTTCACGCTGAATGAAGCCGAAGCCTTTCATCGAATTGAAGAACTTGACCGTGCCCTTGGCCTTCTCGCCGGTCAGTTCACGCTGCGGTGCGGCGGGCTTTGCCGCCACCGCGATCACGTCACCGACAACCTGGAGATCGGCAGCCGAGACCTTCCCGCCGCGATCGACGAGATTGAATTCGAGCTGCTGACCTTCGGCCAGGCCTTCAAGGCCCGCGCGTTCGACCGCGCTGATGTGAACGAACACATCTTCGCCGCCATCTTCACGCTGGATGAAGCCAAAGCCCTTCTGGGTGTTGAAGAACTTGACGACGCCCTTGCCGGTGCCAACGACTTGCGCCGGCATCCCGCCGCGCGCGCCGCCGCCTGCACCACCGCCGCCACCGCCGCCGAAGCCACCACCACCGCCGCCGCGCGGTGCGCCGCCGCCGTAGCCGCCACCGCCGCCGCCGCCGCCGAACCGGTCGCCACCGCCGCCGCTGTAACCGCCACCGCCGCTGCGTCCGCCGCCAAAGCCGCCGCGGTCACCACCGAAGCCGCCACCGCCGCCACCGCCGCCGTAGGGGTCGAAATTGTCTTCGCCGAAACCGTCGCGCTTGTCGCGTCCGCGACCCCGCCGTCCTCTGTCAAAACCCATAAAAACCGATAAACCTTCAATCCGCCCCAAGCTTCCCAACACCGCCAGCCGGACGCGGACACCGGCGGTTCGACAATTGCCACCAAGCTGCTTCAGCACAAGACCAGGCGAACTTTTGCAGAGTGACCTTAATTCAAAAACGGCCGCCGCGCGAATGGAATCGTATCAGCCCCGGCAAAGTGCCCAAACTGTGATATTTCTGCCCGGCAGCGCGCCCACAGCAAACCGGCAGCGTCGCTTTTGAAGTGCAATTCAGCGCGGCTTTTGGCAAAGGCGCATCGACTTGCCGCATGCGCAGGGCGAACTGCCGGTTCGTGCTGTTGTTTCGCCCGGCATTCGGAGACCCGCCATGTTCCGCAAGCTCGACGCGAAGATCTATGCCAGCCCTCAAATCGGCGTGGACGATATTGCCGAAGCGAAGGCGCTCGGCGTGGCTTTGATCGTCAACAACCGCCCCGAAGGCGAATCGGATGACCAGACCGACGGCGCCACGATCGAAGCAGCCGCGCGCGCGGCCGGGCTTGATTACTGCGCGATCCCGATCACGCACGCCGGCTTTTCGGCAAGCCAGGTCGATGCCATGCGCCGCGCACTCGACGGCGCGGGAGACGCATCCGTGCTTGCCTATTGCCGCTCGGGCACGCGCTCCACATTCCTGTGGGCGCTGGCTGAAGCGAGCGCGGGCCGGTCGCCCGACGAAATCGAGGCGTGCGCCCGCGGCGCCGGGTACGATGTCTCGTCCATGCGCGCGCAACTCGACATGCTGTCCGCACGCACCGCCTGATCCTCGATGCCGCACTTTCCCCATTGGATGGCAGCGCTGCCGGGCCTAAGGCTGGCGTTGCAGGCCGGGCTGTCGCTTGCGGCTATCCTGGCGGTCTGGTGGTTGGCGCGGTGGATGGGTCTGGGCGGCGACGTGCGCATCCGCGATGCAGACCACGCCGCCGAACTGGCCGGCCAGACGCTGTGCGGGTTTGCGCCCGTCGCCGTTTCGCTCGACCGCGCGCGGGTCGGCGCGCTGCTGCGCGATGCACAAGGCCGCGTGCTGGTGCTGCGGCGCCACGGCAGCCATTTCGTCGGGCGCCTGCTCAATTCGCATAGTGGCGTCCGGCTTGACCGCGGCAGCCTGATCATCGCGACCGGCGAGGCGCGCTTCGGCACGATCACGCTCGATCTGGGCAGCGAAGCGCAAGTCTGGGCGGCGAGCCTCAGGCGGCTGGAGACGTCTGCGTCATGAAGCCCGGTTTCGATCCCCTGCCCTACGCAATCCCGGCGTTTATCGCGCTGATCCTGATCGAAATGATGTGGGCCCGTCGCCGGCGCCCCGCAGCTTACGACCCCGCCGACATGCGCACTTCGCTGCTGATGGGGCTGGGTAGCACGGTTTCGGGCGCACTCACGGTCGGCCTGATCTACGCGGCCGCCACCTGGCTGCACCAATTTCGGTTCCTGACGATTGGCAGCCAATGGTTTGTCTGGCTCGGCCTCTTTCTGCTCGACGATTTCAATTACTACTGGGCGCACCGCACCGGGCATCGCGTGCGCTGGTTCTGGGCGGCGCACGTCAACCACCATTCAAGCCAGCACTACAACTTGTCGACCGCGCTGCGCCAAAGCTGGACCGGGCCGGTCGCGCTGTCGTTCGTGTTCCGGATCTGGCCGGCGCTGATCGGATTCGACCCCCTGATGCTAGCGACGGTCGGCGCGTTCAACACGATCTGCCAGTTCTGGTTTCACACCGAGGCGATCGACAGGTTTCCGAAGTGGTTCGAGGCAGTGATGAACACGCCGTCGCACCACCGCGTCCACCACGCCACCAACCCGCTTTACCTCGATCGCAATTACGCAGGCGTGTTCATCGTGTGGGATCGGCTGTTCGGCACCTTCCAGCGCGAGGCCGACGCGGATGATGCGGCGGTAGGCCCGATTCACTACGGCATCGTCCGCCAGTTGGGCACGTACGACTTGCTGTGGGTGGCGTTCCACGAATGGATCGGGATCGCGCGCGACGTATGGTCGGCGCCTTGGGGTTCCAAGCTGGGTTACGTGTGGCGCGCGCCCGGCTGGAGCCACGACGGCAGCCGCGATTCGTCGGACAGTTTGCGCGAACGCTGGCTGGCGCTGCACGAACCGGCCGAATAGCGCGCCGCTTCAGATCCCGCCGGGCACAGGCTCACGGCCCGATGCGCGCAAGCCGATCTCGATTGCCTCCCCGCAAGCCGCAATGGCATCGGCGCTGACCGAGCGGATCACGAAATTGGCGCCGACGCGGCCCTCGCGGAAGAACGGATAGCTGCCGATCTGGCACTGGTCGTGCGCCTGCTCGGTCTCGCGCAGCAAATCGGCCACCTCGCTTTCGGCGGTCCAGCAGCCGATCGTGGCCGACAGCAGCGGCAGCCCGCCTTCAAGCTGCCCGGTCAAGGCATCGAGCATTTGCGCGGCGATATGCGGCACGCCGGCCATCAGGAACACGTTCTGCACGCGAATGCCCGGCGCGCCCAAGAGGCGGTTTTCGATCAGGCTGGCGCCTTCGGGCACCCGCGCCATGCGCAGCCGCGCCTCGTTCAGCCCGCCACGCGTTGCGTAATAGCTTTCGAGCACGGCGCGCGCGCGCGGGTGGATAACCACCGGCAGTTCCAGCGCCGCCGCCACCGCATCGACCGTGATATCGTCGTGGGTCGGCCCGATTCCGCCAGTGGTGAACAGATAATCATTGCGCGCGCGCAGCGCGTTCACGGCCTCGACGATCGCGGATTCGACATCGGGCACCACGCGCACTTCGCGCAGGCGGATGCCCTGCACCCCCAGCCACGTCGCGACCTGGGTGATGTTCTTGTCGTGCGTCCGGCCCGACAGGATTTCGTCGCCCACCACGATCAGCGCGGCGGTCCAGATACGGTCGGTCGGGGTGGAAGCATCGGTCATGACGGGGCTCGCGATAGCCGAAACCGCGTGGCGCGCAAGTCGGTCCTATTCCGCAGCTTCGAGCATCGGTTCGCGCGACGAAGCGGCTTCCGCCCGGCTGAATGCGAGGATGCCGTCATCGATCGGATTGCTCTTCAACCAGGCCTTGTCGTAAAGGTAATCCTGGTTGAGCCGCCACGGCATCGTCGCCGCACTCTTGGGCAGAAGGTGCCGCGCGCGCTCGATATAGCCCGATGAGAGGTCGAATGCGTTCTCCTCGGGCGGCTCGGTCCCGGGCCGCATTGCGGGCGTGGCGGCATCGACACCAGCGGCCTTCATGTGGTTGAGCAGGCGGCAAACATATTGCGAATCGATGTCGGCGCGCAGTGTCCACGAGGCGTTGAGATAGCCGAACACGCCCGCAAGATTGGGCACGTTCGAGAACATGCAACCCTTGTAGTAATAACACTGGCTGAAATCGATGGGCGTGCCGTCGATGCTCAATGCGATCTTGCCTCCCATCACCATCTTGAGGCCGGTTGCCGTGACGATCACATCGGCATCGAGATGCTTGCCCGAGTTGAGCGCGATACCGGTGGCGTCGATCGTGCGGATCGTGTCGGTGACGATTTCAGCCTTGCCGGCGTTGATCGCGTTGAACAGATCGCCATCGGGCACCAGGCACAGCCGCTGGTCCCACGGATCGTACGGTGGGGTGAACGTGGCGGCATCGTACTTGTCCCCAAGCGCTTCCTTGAGCTTGCCCGTCAGGAAGTCCTTGACCTTGTCGGGCTGGCTGCGCGCGCGCTTGAACACCAGATTCTGCATCTGCACGTTCTTGAACCGGGTCAGCCAGTACGCCAGCTTGCCCGGCAGGTACTTGCGCAAGGTGTTGGCCAGCTTGTCCTTCGCCGGCCGGATCGCATACCAGGTGGGCGTGCGCTGAAGCATCGTGACATGCGCTGCCTTGTCCGCGATCGAGGGCACGATCGTGACCGCAGTGGCGCCCGAACCGATCACCACGATGTGTTTGCCGCTGGCGTCGAAATCCTTGGGCCAGAACTGCGGGTGGATGATCTCGCCGCCGAAATTGTCGCGGCCGGGCAGTTGCGCGTCATAAGGTTCGTCGTAATCGTAGTAGCCCGAAGCCAGGTACAGGAACCGCGCGGTCATCGTCGAACTCGTGCCGTCCGCGCCGGTCAAGGCGATCCGCCATAGCGCCGCCGCGCCGTCCCAGTCCGCCGCCGCCACGCTGGTGCCGAAACGGATCGACTTGCGGATGCCGCGCTGGTCCACGATGCGGCCCAGATATTCAAGGATCGACGGCCCGTCGGCGATCGACTTTTCGTGAGTCCACGGTTCGAAAACGAACCCCAGCGTATGCATGTCGCTGTCCGAACGGACGCCGGGATAGCGGAACAAGTCCCAGGTGCCGCCCAGATCGGCGCGGCGTTCGATCAGCGTGAAACTGCGATCGGGGCTGAGCATCTGCATGTGCGCAGCCATGCCGATGCCTGAAATCCCTGCGCCAACGATGGCGACATCGGTATCGGGCGGCGATCCGCGCCCGGATTCGAAATTGCCCGCTTCGAAACTGGCTGTGGCCGTTGCCATCTGCATCGTCTTTCTCCCCGCATTCGGTATTGACACCGATGTAAGCCATCGCGTGCGCAATGGCCATAGCCAAGCCGATTGTGTCAGCGGCGATTGTCACGGAGTTCGGGCTTTGGCACAAGCCCGGCTATGACCGTCATTACCGCCCGCCGCTATCTCCACGGCCGTCCCTGCGACCACGCCCTGACCATCGACGGCAGCCCTCGCATCGCGCTCGAACACGGCTCGTTCGACTGGATCGGCCTGTGCGAACCCGATGAAGCCGAGATGGACATGCTTGCCGCCCAATTCGGGTTGCACCCGCTCGCGGTCGAGGACGCGCTCAATCCGCGGCAGTTGCCCAAGGCCGAGGCTTACGGGAAGCAGTTGTTCATCGTGGCGCGCACCGCCGAACTTACCGCCACCGAAGTGATCGACTACGGCCAGACCGCGATCTTTCTCGGCGCCGATTTCATTATCACCGTGCGGTTCGGCAGCACCCGCGCGCACAACGATCTGCGGCGCGACCTGGAAAAAAAGCCCGATCGAATGGCCGAAGGGCCCGACTACGTCCTCCACGCCATTCTCGATTTCATCGTCGATGGCTACCTGCCGATCATGGACCGGCTCGACGATGTGGCGGTGGAAATGGAGGAGGAGGCGATCGACGCCTTCCCCGAACAGGGCACGATCCGCCGGATCTTCCGGCTGCGGCGCCAGTTGCGCCGGTTCGAACGCGTGATCGGCCCGATGGAGGAAGTCTGCGACCGGCTGGCAGTCCACGAACTGCCCGCAATCGATCCCGCCGCGCGGGTGTTTTTCCGCGACGTGCTCGATCACGATCGCCGGGTAATGGCCAGGATGCGCGCGCTCAAGGAAGCGCTCGAAGCGATCGTCGAGACGGCCAGCCTGCTCGAACAGCACCGCCAGGGTGAAATGACCCGGCAACTGGCATCATGGGCGGCAATCCTCGCGGTGCCGACCGCCATCGCCGGGGTGTACGGCATGAACTTCCAGAACATGCCCGAACTGCATTGGAAATACGGCTATTACCTCGTGCTCGGCGTAATCGTGTCGCTATGCGTCGGGCTGTTCGTGCGCTTCAGGAAGATCGGCTGGTTGTAGCCGGCTGGCGACCGTCCGGGCAGCCATGGCTCAGGGCTCTGTCTTACACTGATAATACAGCTTGTCACCGCGCCTTGCACGCCCCACATATTCCCCGATGCATTCTGGGCGCGGCCGTGGGCGTATGGCCGGCGCACGAGGAGGGACAATGGCCACGTCGATCGATACTGTCACAGCCAAGCTGGAACTGACTCCGCCCGATCCGGTGCCGGTGGTCGCGCCGATGCAGGCCGCCGGGCTCGTTCCGGTCAGCGATGACAACAAGTCCAAGCTCGAAGCCAAGGCCGATGCGTTCGTGGCCGACCTGATCGCGCAAGACGCCGCCAGCCCCGAATTCGGCAAGCGGGTCGATCAGTTGACCAACATGGGCCGCAAGGAAATTGCATCCGCCGCTGGCATGTCGAACCGGTTCCTCGACCGGCCGATCAAGGCGATGGACAAGGACAGCGGCGTCGGCACCAGCCTGGCCGAATTGCGCCGCACGGTCGAAGATCTCGATCCGGCGCGCAAGGGCGCGCTGTCCGGCCCGCGCAGGTTCCTGGGCGTGCTGCCGTTCGGCAACAAGATGAAGCGCTATTTCGATGGCTACACCAGCGCGCAGGGCCACATCAAATCGATCCTCGACCGGCTGGCCGCCGGCAAGGACGAACTGCTGATGGACAACGCCGCCATCGACGTCGAACGGCAGAAGCTGTGGGAAGCGATGGGCAAGCTGGAACAGATGGTCCAGATCGCGCGACTGCTCGATGCCAAGCTGGAAGATGCCGCCAACGATTGCGACCACACCGATCCGGCCAAGGCCAAGGCGATCCGCGAGGGCGCGCTGTTCTACACCCGCCAACGCGCGCAGGACCTGCTGACGCAAATGGCGGTGACGGTGCAGGGCTATCTCGCGCTCGATCTGGTCAAGAAGAACAACGTCGAACTGGTCAAGGGCGTCGATCGCGCCAGCACCACCACCGTGGCCGCGCTGCGCACCGCGGTTACGGTGGCGCAGGCGATGACCAACCAGCGGCTGGTGTTGCAGCAGATCACCGCGCTCAACACCACCACCGCCAACATCATCGATTCAACCGGCAAGCTGCTGCGCGAACAGACCGGCAAGATCCACGAACAGGCCGCCGCCAGCACGATCCCGATGGAAACCTTGCAGCGCGCGTTCCAGAATATTTACGATACGATGGACAACATCGACACGTTCAAGATCAAGGCACTCGATTCGATGAAGCAGACCGTGGAAACGCTGTCGGGCGAAGTCGAGAAATCGCGCGGCTATATCGCGCGGGCCGAAGGCGCTTCGCAGGCCAAGCTGACCGCAAGCGATGCCAACCCGCTGCTTAGCCTGGAGGCTTGACGTCATCGCAATGGACCCGACGGCCCGCAACAGCGATCGCGTGCTTGCCGAAGCGCGTGCCAGCCTGACCCAACAGCGCGCGGGCGGTCGCCGCTCGATCGGCCGCCGCGCCGCCGAAATGAAGCGGCAGCACCAGGTTGCGAAATTGACGCGGCTGCTGGTTACGGTGGGCGCGATCCTGCTGGCCGCCACCGTCGCGGGGTTGATCCTCGACGGCATCGGCATTCTTGGCCTGTTCGTGACGATCCTGGCCGCTGCTGCTGCGTTTGCAGTCCTGACCAAATACCCGAAGATGCCGGTTCCCTCGCTCGATGCACTGAACACCGGCGATGTGCGCACGATGGTCGGCCGCACCGAATTGTGGCTGGAGGCCCAGCGACCCGCGCTGCCGCCACCGGCGGTGCGCTTGGTGGACCAGATCGGCGTGCAACTCGACGCATTGGGCGCGCAGCTCGAAGGCTTGCGCACCGAGGAAGCCGCCACCGGCGAAGTGCGGCGGCTGGTGGGTGAACACCTGCCCGGCATGGTCGAAAGTTACCGCAAGATCCCGCCACACTTGCGCGCAGAAGAACGCGGCGGGCGCAATGCCGATCAGCAACTGGTCGACGGGCTGGGCAAGATCAGCGTCGAAATCGATGCGATCACGCGCCAGCTTGCATCGGGTGATCTCGATGCACTGGCGGTGCAGACGCGGTTTCTCGATTATCGTTATGGTGGCGGAATCGATGGTGACCCCCCCGCCCTGCCCGCGCCCGATATCACGCTGCCCGGTTCGGGCGTGCCGCTGAACATCGAGCCGAAGACCATCGAACGCCAGAAGGACCCCGGCTGATGCGCGTCGCGCTCCCGCACACACTGTCGCAAGACGAATTGCGCCGCCGCTTCCACGCGCGCAGCGATGAACTCAAGTCGTTGTTTCCCGCAGGAATGGCGCAAGTCACGCAGGAATGGCGCGACGAAGACCACCTCGATATGGTGATCACCGCAATGGGCCAGCGCGTGGTCGGGCTGGTCGAATTGCAAGGCCAGGCGGTGGTGGTGAACGTCGATCTGCCGCCGGCGCTCGGCTTTGTCGAGCGCATGATCGAAAGCACGATCCGCGAGAAAACCCAGAAGCTGCTGCGCTGACCTATAGGTCGCGGCGTTCGAGTTCCAGCAAGTCGCGCGGCAGGCGCAGCGATCGGTGCACGATCCGCGTTTCGAGCAGCAAGTGCACCAGCGCCACCATCAGCAGCAGAATGGCGACGAAGAACAGCGTCCCCACCGTCAGCCGGAATTCGGCGCCACCCACTTCGCCCAGGAACAGCGCGCCGACGGTCAGCCCGATCGCCAGACCGCTCATCACCAGCAGCAGCAAGGCGCGCCCGATCAGCGCAATACGCGCGTCAACATGGCGCAATTCGATCACCACCACATCGTGTTCCGCGCCGGTGGTCTCGCGGTAAAGCTTCTGCAAATGCCGCGACCGATCGACCACCCGGCCCAGCCGCGTCGTCAGGATATTCATGATGTTGCCGATCGCCACGAGCACGAACACCGGCGCCAGCGCGAGCTGGATCGTCTGCGCAATCATCGGCGTGGGCGGCGGGCTCATGCCGCGGGCCTTGCGATCACCAACAGCGCTTCGGTCGGGATCGAAACTTTCGCAAGCGAATCCGCTATTGCGCACTGGCCCGGAATGACCTGCGCGCCGTCGACTTCAACTGCTCCGCGACGCGGGATGACGAGCAATGCACCGGAATATTCGGCCATCAGCACCGCATCGGCCGGCCCATCGAGCCGATGCGCGGTAAAATACTTGCCGCGCGCCAGCTCGACCATGCCGCGATCCGGGATGTGCTTGCGCAAGCCCGGATCGTGCGGCTCGCCCCTGGCCACCGCGATACCGCGCGTCAGGTGCAATTCGCGCGGCCGGCCATAATCGTAGAGCCGATAGGTGATGTCGCTGGTCTGCTGGATTTCGATCAGGCTGACCCCCGCGCCGATCGCGTGGATCGTGCCCGCCGGAATATAGAAGAAGTCGCCCGGCTCGACCGGAAACCACACCAGCAAGTCCTCGATCGACCCGTCCAACGCTGCGGCGCGCATCGCCTCGGCGCCGATCGGCTCACGAAATCCTACGCCCAGCGTCGCACCGGGTTCGGCCGCGATCACCAGCCAGCATTCTTCCTTGCCGCCGTCGCTCTCGCCGAAGTCGGCGGCCTGTGCGTCGGTCGGATGGACCTGGACCGACAGCTTCTCGCTGGTGAAGAGGTACTTGACCAACACGCTCGGCAGCGCCGGCGGCGGTTCGAACCAGATCTCGCCGATCCGCACTCCCCCTGGCGAAACGAAAGGCGCAGGCAGATGGTCCACACCCCACGGCTTTGCCACTTCGCGGACCGGCAACACAGCGCTCACTTACTGGTTCGCCGCGCCCGAAAGCTTGCCGACCAGTTGTGCGCCTTCGCGCGTAGTGACCAGCACTTCGTCGCCATCGACCACCACGATCAGGTTGCTGGCGCCGATCACCGACACGCGCGGGCCATCGGTGTGGACCAGCACATTGGTGCAATCGCGCAGTTCCACCGTGCCGCGCACCGCGTTCGACGCCTCGTCGCGCACCTGCGCATCGTGCAGCGCCTGCCAGTTGCCGATGTCTGACCACGCCATTGCCGCCGGCACCATCGCCGCATGCGTGGTGATTTCCATCACCGCGTAATCGACCGATTCGCTTTCGACTTCGGCGAACGCCTCGGGATCGGGATGGAACCGCCGCCCATCCATGTGTCCGCGCTCGACCGACAGCCGGACCGCTTCAGCCAGCCCGGGACGATGCGCCTTGAGTTCATCGAGAAACGTGCCCGCCCGGAACGCGAAGATACCGCCGTTCCACGAATAGCCCCCGTCGTCGAGAAAGGCCTGCGCGCGCGCCGCATCGGGCTTCTCGACAAACGCCGCCACCCCGAATCCGCCGCTGCCTTCGATCGCCGCACCCCGCCTGAGATAGCCGAAGCCGGTCTCGGGCGCGGTCGCCGCGATGCCGAAGGCGACCAGCCAGCCTTGCGCGGCCAGTCCGGCGGCTTCGCGCGCAGCCGCCTGGAACGCAGCCACATCGCCGATGTGGTGATCGCTCGGGCAGACCAGCATCACCGTGTCGGCCGGCAAGCGGTGCGCGGCCAGTGCGATCGCCGCCGCCGTATTGCGCGCGATCGGCTCGACGATCACTTGCGCCGTGGCCAGGTCGGGCAATTGTGCCTCGACATGCTCAAGG
This sequence comes from Novosphingobium sp., assembly GCF_025351285.1. Classification (GTDB taxonomy): domain Bacteria; phylum Pseudomonadota; class Alphaproteobacteria; order Sphingomonadales; family Sphingomonadaceae; genus Novosphingobium. The sequence goes on along the minus strand of NZ_JANXWG010000038.1, from coordinate 50,819 downwards.
TGAGCCACGCCTGTCACGACCACCGGCGGGCCGAAGCCGGCCGCGGGCGGGCAGCGCAGCACGGTTGCCTCGAACAGCGTTTCGTCGCCCACCAGCGGCAGGAACGGCTTGGGCTTGGCCTTGCGTGAACGCGGCCACAACCGCGTGCCGCTGCCGCCGCACAAGATGACGGGGGTGATCGTGCTCGGTGCCATCTCGTTCCCGTTCGCTATTGTCATGCGTCCATCATCGCCATCAGGTCTGCGACGGTCGTCGTCGCAAAACCGACCGCGCTGTCCGAAATCCCGTACGGGATCAGGATGCGGTCCGCGATCGGCAACACTCCGCACGTGTAGATCACGTTGGGCACGTAACCAAAGCGATCTGCATCCACAGCGGTCAGCACCGGTTCGCTCGACCGCGCGAGGACCTTCGACGGGTCATCGCGATCGAGCAGCGCACAGCCCAGCGCATACTTGCGCATCGCGCCTACGCCGTGCGTGAACATCAACCAGCCATGATCGGTCAGGATCGGGCTACCGCAATTGCCGATCTGGATGAATTCCCACGGAAATTTGGGCTCCATCAGCAGCACGCCGTCATCGTCCCAGCAATCGAGCCGGTCAGACCGCAGCAGGAACAGATTCTTCCCATCCTGCCGACCGACCATAACGTATTGCCCGTCGATCTTCTGCGGAAACAGCGCCATGCCCTTGTTCCGACCGGCCCGGCCCTGCACCGGTTCAAGCGTGAAATTGCGAAAATCGCGCGTGCGCAGCAATTCGGAGCGGATCGAGCTGCCCGAATAGGCGGTATAGGTGCCGATCCATTCGTAATCCCTGCGACCATGCTTGCCCTTGCCATGATCGAACCGCACCAGCCGCAAGTCTTCCAGGCCGTTGCGCTGCTGTTCGGTGATCGGAAAGATCACGCTGTTCGAAATCGTGCTGTCAGGGTGGCAATGGATCTTCACGATACCCCCCTCATCAATTTTGGGCGGATCGTCGAGCGTATCGGCATCGGGCAGCACCGATGTGGCGAACGAAGACTGCGGCCACAGCGCAAAGCTGCCATCGGTATGCGCGATCCCTTCGCGAAACACGATCGAGCTGATGTGCCCTTCACCCACTGCGCGCAGGCTCATCACAAAGCGCACCGAGCCACCGCTCATCCCGCTTTGGTCGGGGTGTGGCACGATGCTCGGGTTCATCAAAGCGGCGGCAGCGTACGTATATTCGTGGCAGAAATATGCGCCGATCAACCGCTTTCGCGGCAGCGATACCGCACTTCCAAGCTTGCCCAGCGCGTGTTCCACTTCGACGAAGCGCTGGTCGAACATTGCCTCGATCTGCCAGTGCCGATCATCGAAATCCTGGAGCACGCGGTCCAACTCAATATCCACCGCCTCGTCCGACAGCGCGGTTATATCGGCCACCAGCTTGGCCGCGCGCGAATTGTCTGCGTTGGTTGCCTGCCATCCCAGGTGGAATGGTCGCAGCACGACGCGCGACGGATCGGCATGAAGCCGCTCGTCAAGAATGCGCAAGGTTGGATGCGGCTCCCGGTCGTGGGACGGCTGCACTACCTGGTCGACTGACGGACGCACCGGTGGTTTCAGGATTCCAACTTCGGCCAGCAAGCTCTGGTTCTCCGGTAGGATTTTGCCCGCATCGGGTGAGCCGCTGCATCGCATAGTGAGCGAGTTGCAGTGCCAGAATTGACTCGGCGCCGCAATTCTCGTTCGCGCCTTGCGGGTTGATCCCGTCGCGGCACCGCCCGCTGACGATATCGCCAAGCACCACACCGCGATCGTTGGCGCCGAAATACCAGCGATAAGCCGCTTCGGCATGGTCGAGCCACACAGGCTCTGCGGTTTCCTGCCACGCCACGGCCGCCGCATCGATGGCGGCCCAGGCTTCGAGTGGCTGCTGATCGAACGGCAGGCTTTCGTATTTCCTGTGGAAACTTTCCGATCCGATTGCCCGGAAATGGCCGCTCGAAGACCGTTGCTGGCTGGCGATGAACACCAGGCTTTCAAGCCCGGCTGCCCGCCAGTCGCTGCGGCCGGTGATCCGCGCCGCCTCGATCAGCGCCTGCGACAGCCTGGGATTGTCGTAAGCCAGCACCGCCTCGAACCACGCCCAATCGGGCCGCCGCGCCGTGGCCAGCAGCGTGCAGAGCATGGCGCCCCCGCGATCGATGATCCCGCGCGCTTCGGCATGGCTCGGATCGAACCGCAGCACTTCGGTCGCGCCCAGCATCATGAAGGCCACGGCGCGCGGCGATTCCATCTGCGCCAGCGCCGGGACGGTCCGGTTGAACCAGTCGAGCGCCCAAGCGCGCAGCCCCGCTTCGGGCGCATGAGTCACGGCATGGCTGAGCGCCCACAGCGTGCGACCGTTGCTATCTTCCGAGCCCACATCCTCGCACCAGCTACGATCGAATGCCATGAAGTTGCGGAACCGCCCGAGGTCGGGGTTCCAGGCGTGCTGGATGAACGAGGCGAACACCATCGACCAGCGCGCCCGCTCGGCCACGGGCACCATATCGGCCACACCCATCAGCATCAGCGCGCGGACATTGTCATCGAGGCAATAGCCATGGCGCCGATCGGGCACGATGCCGATCGCATGCTGGAACATGCCGGTCGAATCACACATCGCCAGAAACCCGCCGAAGCCGGGGCTGGCCTTCGCCGAGCCCGTCTGCATCGCACGCGCAGTGGGGATAACGCTCTCGATCAACGCCGCCGATGCATCGGCAAACCGCGGCCACACCGTTTCGCGGCCACGGGCATAGGCGCGCTTCTGCATGGCCACCAGCGCCGCCGGATCATCGAGCAGAGCATTGACCGCGTCCGCGATCGCTTCGGCAGATCGCGTTTCGACCAGCGCGCCCACGCCATCGGCCAGCAATTCGCAAGCGTGCACATAAGGCGTGGAAATCACCGCCTTGCCCAGCGCCACCGCATAGCTCAGCGTGCCCGAGGTTGACTGCTGCAAGTTGGGATACGGCGTGAGGTAGATGTCGCAGGCTTCGAGCTGGTCGAGCAATTCGGACACCTCGAGAAAGCGATTTTCCCACACGATGTTGCCCGCCACGCCCAGTTCCCGGGCTTGCGCGATCAGCCGGTCGCGGTAGGCTTCTCCTTCAAGAGCCAGCAGGTTGGGGTGCGTTGCACCAACGATACGGTAGACCACGTCGGGATGCTTGGCGACCACCGCCGGCAGCGCCGAGATCACGGTTTCCAGCCCCTTGCCGGGGTTGAGCAGCCCGAATGTCATCAGCACCTTGTGGCCCGTCAGACCCGCCGCCGCCCTGAACGCCTCGCCCCGGCCGAACGGTCGATCGGGCGCGCCGTGGTCGATCACCACGATGCGTTCGCCATCGAGGTGGTACAGCCGCTTCAACAATGCGGCCGCGTGCTGCGACATGACCATGACTCGGCGCGCACGCTCGATCAGGCGTTCGAGAATGGCGCGCTGTTTGGGCGAAGGTTCGGACAGCACCGTGTGCAGCGTGACGATCAACGGCGCCGCGATGCGATCGACCAGATCGAGCACCATGTCGCCTTGCTCACCGCCGAAAATGCCGTATTCGTGTTGCAGCCACACCGCATCGACCGCATCCTGGTTGATGACCCGCGCAGTCGCGCAATAGTCTTCACCCTCACCCGGGCGAATGACCGAACGCGCCGCAGGGTAGCTATGCGAATCATTGGCGCCGTCGACAACATGGAGATCGACCGCAAAATCTGGGTGATAAGTGGCAAGCTGTTCGTAGATATCGGTCGTGAACGTGGCGATGCCGCACTTGCGTGGTCGAAATCCGCCAATCAGCGCGACGCGGCGCTTTGGCCGTTGCGTGGCACGTTCGCGAACGAACAATTCGACAACTTCGCCCGAATCGGTCGTTTCGCGCATCCTGTTGCTGGCAGAGGCTTCGTTCAGTGGCATCGAAGGCATCCCATCTCGGCCCGTCTCGGCGCGACGTTACAAGATGAAAACGCGGCTGGCGGGATTCGGTTTCGCTGCATTGCAACACAAACAGCCGATTGCCCGATCGGTTCGGCTTACGAAGGCGGCGCTTTGGCGCACAGCTTTGTTTTTCAGCGATTTAGCTTGCCAGGCTCGCCCGGCTTGAACCAGGCCTGCCTCCAGCCGAAAGTCGACCCGATGGGCTGGCCGGCAGAATTCGTCGCTGGCCGGAAGCGGAAGCGCAGCGTCGCTAGGCGGCACGTGACGGCGTCGGCGTCGGGATCGACGCTGGGCCGCAGCACCCGGCACCCGCCCACCCGGCCGTCAGCCTGAACGGTCAGCACCAGGGTCACGCTGCTGCCCAAGCGCCTGCCGTCGCGATCGGGCGGATAATCGCGAGTGGAATTGATGTCGCCAGACAATTTTACCGCCTTTTCGGCCGCGCCGCCGCCTGCTCCGTTGCCGCCGGCGCCACTACCGCTCCCACTCCCTGCGCCGCCTGCGCCCATGCCGATGCCGGTCACTGCCGCTCCAGACATGGTTGCCGAACCCGATGATGTGGCCTGAGCACTGGTAACGCGCGGCGCGATGTCAATCACACGTTTGGGCACCACATGTGCGGTTGCCCTGGCCAGCCTCGCCGGCGGAGAGCTTGCCGCAGCAGGCTGCTTTTGTGCGGGCTTTGGCACCGGATGTACGGGCGTTGCAGGCACGTTGTACACCCGCAGCGCCGGGCTCGTGCCATTGGCATCGGCGGCCACCGATCCTCCCGCCAGGCCATGGAGGATCAGCCAGATGAGCAAGCCATGCAGCACCGCCACGGCCACGATTGCACGAGAACGGTCTGCTGCGGAATGCGCCGTCCGGTCGGAATAGCGGACCGGATCGGCTACGCCGCCCGCAATCGATCCGGAGTTGAACGCAAACATGCCTTCAATTACCCCGGTCGATCAAGGCGGGGCAAGCACGCTGCGCAAGTTGCAGAAATATCGATGAAGTGATCCGTTGCCGCGCCAAAGCGAGTGGAACGTTTGCGAACTTGCAGCTATGGTTCCCGGGCAGCGTTGCGGGCAAATGTCCGAACGCATGTATTCGGCGACGGGCCGGCTAAGGACGGGTCATGCGCATACTTGTGGTCGAAGACGAGCCGCTTCTGGCGATGCTGATGGAAGAAAGCCTCGAAGATCTCGGTCACGAAATGGTCGGCGTTGCGGCTACGGTGGCGCAGGCCGAGGCAATCCTCGATGGCCATATCGTCGATGCCGCGTTCCTGGATTTTTCGCTCGCCGATGACGCAACTTCGGTGCCGGTGGCCGAACGGCTGCGGCGCGAAGGCAAGCCGTTCTACTACGTCAGCGGCTACAATTCGATCGCACCCAATGAAAATACGCCCGAAGCACCGCTTCTGTCCAAACCGTTCAGCCTGAGCGCGCTCAAGGATGCCCTGGACGCCATGGCCGCCTGACCGGCAGGCCTAACCACCCCACCACAACGTTACGCCGGCTGATCGAGAAAGCTGTCGTTTCGCAACAAGCTGACCAGCCGCAAGCCGTGTTCCCGCGCCGCATCGAGCGCCAGCGTCGATGCGGCAGAGACCGTCGCGAGCACTGGCACGCCCGCCAGAACCGCCTTTTGCACCAATTCGAACGAGCAGCGCGCGCTCAGCAGCACGAAACCCTGCGCCGGGATCGTGCCATCCCGGGCGAGCGCGCCGATCAGCTTGTCGAACGCATTGTGGCGGCCGACATCCTCGCGAACCGTCACGATCGTGCCATCGGCGCGGCAGAACGCGGCGGCGTGTGCGGCGCCCGTGGCTAGTCCGAGCGGCTGACGATCGCGCAAGGCCGCACCCGCCGCAAACAGCGCAGCGTCCGATACGTCGAAGACCGTCGTCACACGCGGTAACGGGCGCAAGACCTGATCCAGGCTTTCGATCCCGCACAAGCCGCAACTGCCCTCGGTCAGGCGCAACCGCGCGCGTTCGACCAGCGGCGCTGCACAATCGGATGTCAGCGCGACTCGCAGCAACCAGCCGCGTGTCAGTTCGCTCGCCTCGGACGATTCGAATTGCTCGGGCGTTTCGATCAACTGCTCCGAAAGGCAGAAACCCAGCGCAAAATCATCGAAATCGGCCGGCGTAGCCATCATCACCGCGTAAGCCAGGCCATTGATTTCGATCGCTACAGCCGCTTCGACGATCGTGGTCCGCTCGATCGCGCGGGGCGCCTGGCCTTGCGCAAACCGTTCGATCAGCCGCGCGGGCAACGCGCCGTCAACCGGCATCCGCGTCCAGTTGGATCATCGCCGCACGCGCCACCGGGCCAAGCCGATCGAGCGCCTCGCTGGCCAGTGTGCGCTGCATCGCGGGCGTCCAGAAACTGTGGATGTGCTCGGCGGTGGCGGCTACCGGGTCGTTGGTCAGCGCCAGGTTGGTGGCGATCTGGTTAGCCATGTAGGCGAGCCGTTCAGGCGTGCCCACGCTCATTCGGCGGGGACCGGATCGGCAATGCGTCGCGACCGCGTGCTCAGCGCCTCGTACCCTTCCTGCCACTCGCTCGGCCCGTTCGAGGGGGTGATCTGCACCGCGGTCACCTTGTATTCGGGGCAGTTGGTGGCCCAGTCGGAAAACTCGGTGGTGACCACGTTGGCCTGCGTCGCGGGGTGGTGGAAGGTGGTATAGACCACGCCCGGCGCCACCCGATCGGTGACGGTCGCGCGCAAGGTGGTCTCGCCCGACCGGCTGGCCAGCCGCACCCAGTCTCCCGATTTCAGCCCGCGGTTTTCGGCATCCGACGGGTGAATTTCGAGCAGGTCCTCCTCGTGCCACACCACGTTGGCAGTCCGCCGGGTCTGCGCGCCGACGTTGTATTGCGACAGGATACGCCCGGTAGTCAGCAGCAGCGGGAAGCGCGGGCCGGTGCGTTCGTCGGTCGGTACGTAATCGGTCACCACGAACTTGCCTTTTCCGCGCACGAAGCCGTCGATGTGCATGATCGGGCTGCCATCGGGGGCGGCTTCGTTCACCGGCCATTGCAGCGAGCCCTGAGAAGCGAGCCGCGCGAAGTTCACGCCTGCAAAACTCGGGGTCAGCCGCGCAATTTCATCCATGATTTCCGACGGATGCGCATAATTCCAGTCGAGCCCCATCGCCCGCGCGAGTTCCTGGGTGACTTCCCAGTCTTCGTAGCCATTCAGCGGCTCCATCACCTTGCGCACCGGCTGGATGCGGCGTTCGGCGTTGGTGAAGGTGCCGTTCTTCTCCAGGAAGGTGCTTCCCGGCAAGAAGACGTGGGCGTAACTAGCGGTTTCGTTGAGGAACAGGTCGTGGACGATCACGCATTCCATCGCGGCAAGGCCGGCCGAGACGTGCTTCGTGTCGGGATCGGACTGGAGAATATCCTCGCCCTGGATGTAGATCGCCTTGAAGGTGCCGTCGGTGGCGGCATCGAGCATGTTGGGGATGCGCAAGCCGGGTTCGGGATCGATCGGCACGCCCCAAGCCGCCTCGAACAGCGCGCGCGCGTCAGGGTCCGAGACGTGGCGATACCCTGAGAGTTCGTGCGGGAAGCTGCCCATGTCGCACGCGCCCTGAACATTGTTCTGCCCACGCAAGGGGTTAACCCCCACGCCGCGCCGGCCAATGTTGCCGGTGGCCATCGCGAGATTTGCGATCGCCATGACGGTGGAACTGCCCTGGCTGTGTTCGGTGACGCCAAGGCCATAGTAGATCGCGCCGTTTCCACCCGTCGCAAACAGGCGGGCGGCGGCGCGGAGATCGGCCGCCGGAACGCCTGTCACGGGTTCCAGCGCTTCGGGCGAATTGCGGTCCTGACCGACGAATTCGGCCCAGTGCGCATATTCGTCCCAGTCGCAGCGTTCGCGTATGAACGCTTCGTCGGCCAAGCATTCGGTCACGATCACGTGCGCCATCGCGCTCAGCACCGCGACATTGGTTCCGGGGCGCAGCGGCAAGTGGTAAGCGGCTTCGATGTGCGGGCTCTTGACCAGATCGATCCGGCGCGGGTCGATCACGATCAATTTGGCACCCTGGCGCAAGCGGCGCTTCATCCGGCTGGCAAAAACCGGGTGCCCGTCGGTCGGGTTGGCGCCGATCACCAGCATGACGTCGGCGTCCATCACGCTATCGAAGTCCTGCGTGCCCGCGCTGGTGCCGAATGTGGTCTTCAAGCCATAGCCGGTGGGTGAGTGACAAACCCGCGCGCAGGTGTCGACATTGTTGTTGCCAAAGCCGGCGCGAACCAGCTTCTGGACGAGGAAAGTTTCCTCGTTAGTGCAGCGGCTGGAGGTGATCCCGCCTAATGCGTTGCGGCCATATCTGGCGGAAATGCGCTTAAGTTCGCTGGCGGTGTGCGACAGCGCCTCGTCCCACGACACTTCGCGCCACGGTTCATCGATCGAGCTGCGGATCATCGGCGAGAGCACGCGCTCCTGGTGCTGTGCATAGCCCCAGGCGAAGCGGCCCTTGACGCAACTGTGCCCGCGGTTGGCCTTGCCGTCTTTCCACGGCACCATCCGTACCACTTGCTCGCCCCGCATTTCCGCGCGGAATGTGCAGCCGACGCCGCAATAGGCGCAAGTCGTCACCACCGCGCGTTCGGGCTTGCCGATCTCCTTGACCGCCTTTTCCTGCAAGGTGGCGGTCGGGCAAGCCTGGACGCAGGCCCCGCACGAGACGCATTCCGAGCCGAGGAAATTGTCGCTGGCCAGTCCGGCCGAGACCTTCGAGGCAAATCCGCGCCCTTCGATCGTCAGCGCAAACGTCCCCTGCACTTCATCGCAAGCGCGGACGCAGCGCGAACAGGCGATGCATTTGCTCGGGTCGAAATCGAAGTAAGGGTTCGAAGCATCCAAGCTGGAACCGAGGTGGTTCGCCCCTGCATAGCCATAGCGCACATCGCGCAAGCCCACCGCCGCTGCCTGGTCCTGCAATTCGCAATCGTTGTTGGCGCTGCAAGTCAGGCAATCGAGCGGATGGTCCGAGATGTAGAGCTCCATCACCCCCTTGCGCAGCTTCTGCAAACGGGGCGTCTGGGTTTTCACCGCCATGCCTTCGGCGACTGGCGTGGTGCACGATGCCGGGGTGCCACGCATCCCCTCGATCTCGACCAGGCACAGTCGGCACGATCCGAACGCCGCCAGGTTGTCGCTGGCGCAAAGCCTGGGGATCGAACCGCCCGCCTCGCTGGCGGCGCGCATCACGCTGGTGCCGGCGGGCACGGTGACCGCGCGGCCGTCGATCGTCAGCGAGATCGTGGTGTCCGAAACGACCAGGGGTGTGCCGAAATCGGCTTGCGGTTCATAGCCCATCGCGTTGCTCCACGGCGGCGAGGTCGGCCCCCAACAGGTCTTCCGGTGTGTTGATGTTAGCAGGATCGCGCGCAAGTTGCACCGGCCGCGCGCCGATTGCCTCGGCAAAGGCGCGCATCGAGTGCCGCCCCTCGCCCGCCAGCAACGCGTCGAGCGTGCGCGCGGCGCTGGCCGGCCACAGTCCGATCACCGGCTGGCTGGCGACATAAGCGGGCGCAGGTTCGAGCGCATCGCGCATGGCGGAATCGATCCCCAGGCTGTCGACCGAGCACGACAGCACCGCGTCGTAGCCGAGCGCATCCGCATGGTGCAGCGCCGCCGCCAGCCCACCCAGCGGCCCCATCCCGGCACGCGGCCGATCGGGCAGAACCGCTGCCGGCGCGATGGTCCGGCCCACCACCACCACCGCGTCGCACAATCCTTCGAGCGCCGCGACCGCGCGCTCGATCAGCGTGCGGCAGTCAAGCATTGCCAAGGCCTTGTCGCTACCGAACCGGGTTGACTGGCCGCCTGCAAGAACCGCACCCAAAATCATCTCGCGCCGAAATCTTCTGGCCAATTGCGCAGCGCACTCAGCACCGGATAGGGCGTGAATCCGCCCAGCGCGCACAGTGAACCGAACTTCATCGTCTCGCACAGATCCTCAAGCAGCGTGACCTGCTCGGCCACGGTCCGCTTCGCCTTCGCTGCGTTGTGCATCTGCGGCAGCACCTCGACTGCATCGGCCTTGCGCCCGGCACGCTCGCGGATTGCATCGACCAGTTCCACCCCGCGCACCGCGCCGATCCGGCACGGCGTGCACTTGCCGCAGCTTTCGGCCGCACAGAATGCGAAGGCAAAGCGCGCCTGCGCACCCATGTCGGCGCTGTCGTCGAACACCGTCAACCCGGCGTGACCGATCAGCCCGTCGGCCTCGCCGAAGGCCTCGTAGTCGAACGGCAGGCCGAAGTCGGACGGCGGATGATAAGCGCCCAATGGCCCGCCCACTTGCACCGCCTTGACCGGACGCCCGCTGGCGGTGCCGCCGCCCACATCGTTGACCAGTTCGCCCAGAGTGATCCCGAAACCGGCTTCGAACAGCCCCCCGTGGCGGACATTGCCTGCGATCTGGATCGGCATCGTCCCGCGCGAACGCCCGAATCCGATCGCGGCATAGCCTTCCGCGCCATGCGCCATGATCCACGGCACCGAGGCCAGGGTCAGTACGTTGTTGATCACCGTCGGTCGCCCGAACAGGCCCGCAATCGCCGGCAGCGGCGGCTTGGCGCGAACTTCGCCGCGCTTTCCCTCAAGGCTGTTGAGCAGCGAGGTCTCCTCGCCGCACACATAAGCCCCCGCGCCCACGCGCACTTCGATTGCGAAAGGCGCGATGTGGCGCTTTGCCAGCGCGATCGCGGCCTGCATCTTGGCGATCGCGTGGGGATATTCGCTGCGGATATAGACGAAGCCCTTGGCCGCCCCCACCGCATGGCCGGCGATCGCCATGCCCTCGACCAGCAGGAACGGATCGCCCTCCATGACCATCCGGTCGGCAAAAGTGCCCGAATCGCCCTCGTCTGCATTGCACACGATGTACTTGGTATCACCGGTAGTTTCAGCCACCGTGCGCCACTTGATCCCCGCCGGAAAACCCGCCCCGCCGCGCCCGCGCAAGCCCGAGCCGATCACTTGCGCAACCACATCCTCCGGCGCCATCGCGTGGGCCGCATCGAGCCCGGCCCAGCCGCCATGCGCGGCGTAATCGTCAAGGTTCAGCGGCCGGGTCTTGCCCGCGCGCGCGAAAATCAGCCGTTGCTGCCGCGCGAGGAATGGATGGTCTGCCACCGGCCCGATGGCCTTGTCGCTGGTTCCGGCCAGCACCGCCGCAACATCCTCAGGCTCAAGCGGGCCGAAGCCCTTGCCGTCGATCTCGGCCAGCGGTTCAAGCCAGTGCATGCCCCAGCTCGACACCCGCTCGACCGTTGCGCCTGCCGCCACGAAAGCCGCCGCAACCGCGTCCGCCCCGCAGGCAAGCGCCAGCGCATCATCGGAAATCCGCACCATAACGCTTACCGGCAGGCTCAATGCGCCTGCTCCACCAGCGCAGCGAACTTGCGCGCATCGAGCCGCGCATAAGGCCGGTCACCCACCAGCGCATTCGGCCCGACGCTGCACAGGCCCAGGCAATAAACCGTCTCGATCACCACGCGGTTCTGATCCGGCAGCGAAGCCGCCAGTGCATCGGCCCCGCGCGCCTGGCAGGCCTCGGCCCGGCACAGCTTGATGACCGGACGCGGATCGGGTGCATCGCGGAAATCGTGGTAGAAACTGACCACGCCATGCACTTCGGCGCGGCTGAGGTTGAGCGCCTTGGCCACCGCGCGGATCGCGTCTTCGCTGATATGGCCGAACGCCGCTTGCACCGCATGAAGCATCGGCAGCAGGTTGCCGCCGGGCTCATCCGGTCGGCCAGAACGAGCGGCGATGATGGCGTCGATTTGGTCCACCGCGCCGGATTAGCCCCGCGCCCTGCCCATAGCAACACACACGAATTTTCCGATAGGCCTATGCTATTTGCCGATGCCGATCGAACCGATCGACTGCCCTTGCGCCCGGGTTGACGCGCGCCGGGCTTCCCCCGAAGCTCGACAGCCAAAAGGAGACGCATGATGGTCGAAGCAAAATGGAATGGTGCAGTGATCGCCAGCAGCGCCGATACCGTGGTGGTCGAGGGCAATCACTATTTCCCGGCGGAATCGGTGGATGCGGCGATGCTGCGGCCCAGCGACAAGACCACCTCATGCCCGTGGAAAGGCACTGCGCATTATCATAGCCTCGAAGTCGGCGGCGAAGTGAACCGCGATGCCGCCTGGTTCTATCCCGAACCAAAGTCGGCAGCAGCGCAAATCAAGGGCCGGATCGCGTTCTGGAAAGGCGTGCAGGTCGTTTGACGGTTACGCAAGCCGCGCCACTTCCACCGGCGTCGACACTGGCTCATCGCGGTCCTTGCGTTCGGAATAGCGATCGACCAGTTGCTCGGCGTGCGGGCGGAGCAGGACGGTGAAGCGCACCAGTTCCTCCATCACGTCGACGATGCGATCGTAATAGGCGGACGGCTTCATTCGCCCGGCTTCATCGAATTCGTCGTAGGCCTTGGCCACGCTCGATTGGTTGGGGATGGTGACCATCCGCATCCAACGGCCGAGCAGCCGCAAGCTGTTGACGCTGTTGAACGACTGCGAACCAGCGCTCACCTGCATCACCGCCAGCGTGCGTCCCTGCGTGGGGCGCAAGCCACGGTAGGCAAGCGGCAGGTGGTCGATCTGAGCCTTGATGACCCCAGTGATCTGGCCGTGCCGTTCGGGGCTGCACCATACCTGGCCGTCGGCCGCAGCGAGTGCTCGCGCAGTTCTGCCACGGCGGGGTGGTCGTCGTCGGCGATCTGGTCGGGCAGCGGCAGGTCCGACGGATCGAAGATGCGGGTTCCGGCGCCGAAGTACTGCAACAGCCGGGCCGCTTCCTCGACCACGAGGCGCGAATAAGAGCGGGTGCGCAACGAACCGTACAGCAGCAGGATGCGCGGGGGCGGAAGCAGTTCTCCAAGGCCCAGCGCCGGGCGGGCATGGGCGTATTCGGGGCGCAGCGCGGGTAGTTGAGCTGGATCTGGCAAGTGGCGAAGGCGATTCATGCGGACGGCTCCGGATGGCTGTCGAACAACGCCTTGCCCGCCCAGTGCGCCAGCAGCGCGCCTGCCATCTGCGCGGCGATGAAGCCGGGTACATCGGCGGGCGCGATTCCGGCGAAGGTATCGCTCAGTGAGCGCGCCACCGTGATCGCCGGATTGGCGAAGCTGGTCGACGAAGTGAACCAGTAAGCGGCGGTGATGTAGAGCGCGACGCTGGCAGGAACGCGTGCCGGTGCCATGCGGGCGGTGCCGATGATCGTCAGCAGCAGGCCGAAGGTGGCCACGCCCTCACCCGCCCATTGGCCCAGGCCGGTGCGCGAATGGGTCGAGAATTCGAGGATGGGCAGGTCGAACATCAGGTGTGCGGTCCACACGCCGAGAATGCCGCCGACGAGTTGCGCGGTGACATGGCCGAGCGCGGCCGGGGTATCGATCTCTCCGCGCAGGCGCATCACCATCGTTACCACCGGGTTGAAATGCGCTCCGGAAATCGCACCCAGCATCGTGATCAGCACGAACAGCATCGCGCCTGTCGCCAGCGTGTTGCCGATCAGCGCCACCGCCACGTTGCCGCCCGACAGCCGCTCGCCCATCACGCCCAAACCGATCACGCAAGCGAACAGCAGGAAGCTGCCCAGCGCTTCGGCCCACATCGCGCGATGGTTCATGCGGGGGCGACTCGCTGGCCATCGGCGGTGATCACCTGCTCGCCGTCTTCCTTGGCGAAGGCGCCCTGCTGCGCGGCGGGGATCAGATCGAGCACCAGTTCGGACGGGCGGCACAGCTTCACGCCCAGCGGCGAGACCACCAGGGGGCGGTTGATGAGGATCGGGTGCTCCATCATCGCGTCGATCAGTTGCGCGTCGGTCAAATCGGCACTGCCGAGGCAGAGTTCCGCGTATGGCGTGCCCTTTTCGCGCAGCAGGTTGCGTGGCGTCATGCCGGCGCGCGCGATCAGGCTTTCGAGCAGCGCGCGCGAGGGCGGGGTCTTGAGGTATTCGACCACGTGCGGTTCGATCCCGGCGTTGCGGATCATCGCCAGCGTGTTGCGCGACGTGCCGCACTTGGGATTGTGATAGACGGTGATATCGGTGGTCATTGGGGCGGTTTCCTCAAGCTTTGCAATCGAGTCCGGTAAGCAGATCGGCGCACATCTCGGGCGCGCCGTTGCAGCAATCCTGCAGCAAAAAGCCGAGCAGGCGGCGCATTCCGGCAAAATCGGTGCGGTAATGGATCGTGCGGCTCTCGCGCTCGGACAGGACAAGACCTGCGCGTTCTAGCGTGGCGAGATGGTGCGACATCGTAGAGGGCGGCACCGCTGCCCGCTCTGCAATGGCGCCCGCGATCAGGCCATCGGGGCCGGCCTGCACCAGCATGCGGAACACCACCAGCCGCGTTTCATGCGCGAGCGCGCCAAGCGCATCGACGGCCCATATTTGGAGATCGGAATCGGACACACGCGCAACCTTTCGACGCGGCTCGAAATATCGATCGGCGCTCCTGCGTCAATCTATATTTCGAGTACCGTCGAATTATGGCGCCGAGCCTACTTTGCCGAGGTCACCGGCGCGATGCTGGGCGCGTTGGCCACCACCCTCAGCACGGCCGCCCAGGCATCGACATTCTGCGCCAGTTGCGCGGGGTCGATCTTGTCGAGCGTATCGTCCGGCGTGTGGTGCAAATCGAAGTAGCGGGTACCGTCCTGCGCCATGTCGATCACGGCCAAGTGCTGCGCGGCGATGATCGGCTCGACGTCGGTGCCGCCCTGGGCCACATCGACCGAGGCGACGATGCCCATCGGGTTGAGCGCGGCGATCACCGCATCGGCCGTGGCCTTATCGGCGGGGGCAAGGTTGATCCGCGCCTTCCACACCCGGTCGGCACCGAAGTCGCTTTCCATCGCCAGCGCGTGGGGTTCGGCGGCGTGCGCCTTGGCATATGCCGCGCCGCCGAAACCGCCGAGTTCCTCGCTGCCTGCCCACAGTACGCGGATCGTGCGCAAAGGTTTGCCACCCGCTTGTGCCTTCAACGCGGCGGCGGTGACGATCGCGCAGCCCGCGGCGTTGTCGATCGCGCCGGTCGCCAGATCCCACGAATCGAGGTGGCAGCCGACCAGCACCGGTGGCAGTTTCGGATCGCGGCCGGGCAATTCGCCGATCACGTTGCCCGAAGGCAGCCCGTCCTGCGTATGCCCTGTCAGCGTCAGCGTCAGCCGCAGCGGCTTGCCCAGCCTGACGGTGCGCGCGATCAGGTCGGCATCGGGATTGCTCAGCGCGCCGGCCGGGATCGGGGTGACGCCCGCCGCCCAGTTGGTGGCGCCGGTGTGCGGATCGCGGTTGTGATCGGTGCCGGCCGAGCGGATCACCACGCCCACCGCGCCCTTGCTGGCGGCGATCGACGGGCCAACACGGCGCACCTGGCCGTATGGGCCATAGCCCGAACCGTCCTGGTTGGCGCGCATGGCGTGGTCGATGAAGGCGATCTTGCCCGCGAGCGAACCGGCAGGCGCGGCCTTGAGATCGTTGAGCGTGTGGAAATAGACCACTTCAGCCTCGATTCCGGCATCGGGCGTGGTGCCGCTGTAGCCGAGCGCGGCCACGGCCAGGTGCTGCGGCACCGGCGCGGTGAGCATGGCGGCATCGGTGCCGCGGACGTAGCCCCGAATCGAAAACGGCTCGATCGCGACGTTGACGAAGCCCAGCTTCTCCAGCCGCGCCTTGCCCCAATCGCGCGCCGCCGCTTCGCGCGGGGAGCCGGCGAGGCGCTGGCCGATCTCGGTGGTCAGTCCCGAGACGATGTCCCAGGCCACATCGCCCCCCATGTTCCTGGCGGCATCCTCGGCATGGGCAGCGGCGGGGATCAGGGCGGAGAGCGCGGCAAGCGCAAGCAGTTTGTTTCGCATGAAACCGTGCCTATCGGCGGGGAGCCGGTCGGGCAAGGCCTTCGTCACCCCCGATCGCGGTGGGGGTGACGAAGGGTTTCGTTACTTCAACAGTGGCGCCATCCCGGGCTCTGCCTTGGCCATCGCGCGCTGATACGCAGGTCGCGCGCCGATGCGGGCGAGATAGGCCTGGATGTTCGGGAATGCGTCGAGCGTGGAATCGCGGAAAGCGCGGCTGGTGGTCAGGCAGTAGACCATCATGATGTCTGCCAGCGTCAGGTGCCGGCCGCCGAAGAACTCCGCTTCGCCCAGCCGCTGTTCGATCATCGCCCAGCCCTTGGTCGAACGGTCGGTAACGAAGCCTGTGGCGAAACCGCCTTCGTCCTTGGTCATCGACAGCACCAGTTGCATCATCAGCGTGGCCATGAACGTGCCGTTCGACCAGTGGAACCAGAACAGGTGATCGGCAAAATCGGCATCGTCGACCGGCGGTGTGAGCTTGCCCTGGCCGTACTTCATGTTGATGTAGTCACAGATCGCGCCACTTTCGCCGAGCACGAAATCGCCATCGGTGATGACCGGCGCGATGCCCATCGGGTGGAGCGCCTTGTAGTCATCAGGCGCGAGGCGGTTGTCGGCGCGGCGTTCATAGCGTTTGAAGGTGTATTCCAACCCGAGTTCCTCGCACAGCCAGACGATACGTTCCGACTGCGAGATGCCAAGGTGGTGGACGGTAAGCATGGGCGAATCCTCTCCTGATTTCGGGCAACGCTAGACGCGGGGCTGCGATTGCGCCAGCTTGAGTGTGGGTCGGCATGGGGAACAGGAATGACGGACACGAGCGTATCGAACGTGCTGGCAAGCTATGAACGGTTTGCGTTCACTGACGGGCCGTGGACGCGCAACGTCTATCGCAAGGGCACCGGTCCGGCGGTGATCGTGATGCACGAAATGCCCAATCTGCACCCGCAAGTCGTGCGCTTTGCCGATCGGATCGTCGAGGCGGGGATGACGGTTTATCTCCCCAGCCTGTTCGGGACCGATGGCCGGGTGCCGTCCAAGGCTTATGCGCTCGGCCAGATGCTCCTGGGCATTTGCGTGCGGCGCGAATTCAACGTCTGGGCCAACGGCCGGTCCAGCCCGATCGTCGACTGGCTGCGCGCGCTTGCCAGGAAAGCCCATGCCGATTGCGGCGGGCGCGGCGTGGGCGCAGTTGGGATGTGCTTCACCGGCGGATTTGCGCTGGCGATGATGACCGAACCCGCGGTGGTAGCACCGGTGCTGTCGCAACCGTCCTTGCCGCTGGGCAAGAAGGGGCGCGGCATGATCGACAGCAGCGCGGCAGAAATCGCCTGCGCCAAGGCGCGCTTCGAGACCGAGGACCTGTCGATGATGGGACTGCGCTTCACCAGCGACAAGTTCGTTCCCGACGAACGCTTCGCGATGCTGAAGGACACTTTCGGCGATCGCTTCGAGGCGGTGGAACTGACCGACGATGATGCCAGTACCGAAGCGCCGATGGACCCGCATTCGGTGCTGACCTTCCACCTGATCGATGAACCGGGCTCGGTGACGAAGTCGGTCGAGGAAACGGTGATCGCGTTCTTCAAGGAACGGACGGCGGGTTAGAGCCTCCGCTACCCCCGCTTGCGAGCCGCCGTCCGCCCCTGTATGAGCGCGTCGAACCAAAACTCCTCCCCGCTCCAACGATCCCGTAAGGACGCCGATGGCCGCCCAGTACGCCTATGTCATGAAGAACATGACCAAGACCTTCCCCGGTGCGCCCAAGCCGGTGTTGAGCAACATCAGCCTGCAATTCTACCAGGGCGCCAAAATCGGCATCGTCGGGCCCAACGGCGCGGGCAAATCCACGCTGATCAAGATCATGGCCGGGATCGACAAGGATTACACCGGTGAAGCCTGGCCGGGCGAGTACATCACCGTCGGCTATCTCGAGCAGGAACCGCAGCTCGACAACAGCAAGACCGTGCTGGAAAACGTCAAGGACGGCGCGCGCGAAACCGCCGACATGGTCGACCGCTTCAACCAGATCGGCATCGAGATGGGCGAGGATGACGCCGACTTCGACGCGCTCGGCACCGAGATGGCCGAACTGCAGGACAAGATCGACGCGGTCGATGGCTGGACGCTCGACAACCAGCTCGAAATCGCGATGGAAGCGCTGCGCTGCCCGCCGGGCGACTGGGCGGTCGACAACCTTTCGGGCGGTGAAAAACGCCGCATCGCGCTCACCCGGCTGCTGATCCAGAAGCCGGGCATCCTGCTGCTCGACGAACCGACCAACCACCTCGATGCCGAAAGCGTCAACTGGCTGGAAAACCACCTGAAAGAATACGCCGGCGCGGTGCTGATGATCACCCACGATCGCTATTTCCTGGACAATGTCGTCGGCTGGATTCTCGAACTCGATCGCGGCAAATACTTCCCTTACGAGGGCAATTATTCGACTTACCTGGAGGCCAAGGGCAAGCGGCTGGAGCAGGAAGAGCGCGAGGACACCAGCAAGCAGAAGGCGATCAAGGACGAACTCGACTGGATTCGCGCGGGCACCAAGGGCCGCCAGACCAAGAGCAAGGCGCGGATCAAGGCGTTCGACCAACTGGTGCAATCGTCCGAAAGCCGCATCGTCAACAAGGCGCAGATCGTCATCCAGGTGCCCGAACGGCTGGGCGGCAAGGTGATCGAGGCCAAGAACCTGTCGAAGGCTTATGGCGACAAGTTGCTGTTCGAGAACCTGTCGTTCCTGCTGCCGCCGGGCGGCATCGTCGGGGTGATCGGGCCGAACGGCGCGGGCAAATCCACGCTGTTCAAGCTGATCACCGGGCAGGAAACCCCCGACGAAGGCACGATCGAGATCGGCCAGACCGTCCGGCTGGGCTATGTCGACCAGAGCCGCGATCACCTGACCCCCACCAACAACGTGTGGCAGGAAATCTCGGACGGGCTCGATTACATGAAGGTCAACAAGCAGGACATGAGCACGCGCGCTTATGTCGGCGCGTTCAACTTCAAGGGCCAGGATCAGCAGAAGAACGTCGGCAAGCTGTCGGGCGGCGAACGCAACCGCGTGCATATCGCCAAGATGCTGAAGACCGGCGGCAACGTGCTGCTGCTCGACGAACCGACCAACGATCTCGACGTCGAAACGCT
Organism: Novosphingobium sp.; assembly: GCF_025351285.1. Lineage (GTDB taxonomy): Bacteria > Pseudomonadota > Alphaproteobacteria > Sphingomonadales > Sphingomonadaceae > Novosphingobium. The sequence goes on along the minus strand of NZ_JANXWG010000038.1, from coordinate 31,819 downwards.
GCGCGCATTGGAAGAGGCGATCGAGAACTTCGCCGGCTGCGCGGTGGTGATCAGCCACGATCGCTTCTTCCTCGATCGCCTCGCCACGCACATCCTGGCATTCGAGGGCGACAGCCACGTCGAATGGTTCGAAGGCAACTTCGAGGCCTATGAAGAAGACAAGCGCCGCCGTCTGGGCGATGCGGCGGATCGGCCGACGCGATTGGCATACAAGAAGCTGACGCGATAGGATAACTCCGGCCCGGAACCAGCTTGTGCAGGCCGACGTTGACCCGAAGCACGTTCAGACAAGTCGCGACGAATATGAACAGGAGGCCTTACAACCCGTTCAGTATCGTGTCAGCGCGACTCGCCTACATCGGTTTCAACGAGGCCGCCCCTTGCGGCACGAGCGAATGGAGAACGGCGATGTCCGGCACGACTATTCTGAAAACTTCCGCCCTGATGGCGCTGGCAGCCGCCACGGTTGCGCTGCCGAGCATCGCCCATGCGCAGGATGCCGGGCACGAGCGCGGTGACCGCGGCGAGCAACGTGGTGGTGGTGGTGGCGGCGGCTCCAACCGCGAACGCACCCCGGAAATGGTGCGGCCGCAGGCCGAGCAGGTGCAGCGCCAACAGCAGATGCCGCAGCAGATGCAGCGTCAGCAACAGTACCAGGCCCAAGTCCAGGCCCAGCAGCAAGCGCAGGCCCAAGGTCAGGCGCAGCGTGGTTGGCAAGGTCGCTGGCAGGGCCAGAATCAGGGTCAGAGTCAGGGCCAGACCGAGGCTCGGCCGCAAGGTGTGCCGCAGGCCGTTCCGCAGCCCGGAACCGGTTGGCAGGGCCGCTATCAGGGCCAGGCCCAGGCTCCGCAAGCCGTTCCCGTCCAGCGCGAAAGGGCCGAACGCGGCGCGGATGGCCGCAATTGGCAGGGTGGACAGTACCAGGGCCGCAACCAGGGTTATGTCGATGGGCAGCGCAACCGCGCTTACGGTGGCGACCGGCGCGAAGGATATCGCGACGGCAACCGTGGCCAGTATCAGGGCCATTACGGTAGCCAGTACCAGGGCAACCAGTATCGCGGAACCCAGTACAACCGCGGGCAGAACCAGGCATGGAACAACGGTTGGCGGCGGGACCAGCGCTACAACTGGCAGGGTTATCGCAGCCAAAACCGCGACATCTTCCGCGGCGGCCGGTACTATGCGCCTTATAACGGCTATTCGTACCGCCAGTTGGGCATAGGGTTCTTCCTCGATCAGGCGTTCTTCGGTGAAAACTACTGGATCGGCGATCCCGGTTACTACCGCCTGCCCCCGGCATCGGGTCCGTATCGCTGGGTGCGCTACTACGATGACGTGCTGCTGGTGAACGTCTATACCGGCGAAGTGGTCGACGAGATCCACGACTTCTTCTGGTAAGCGACAACGCCAAGACCACGCTGAGGCCTCCGCCCGCAAGGACGGGGGCCTCTTGCTCAGAATACGCGATTGCGGCATGAACCTTGTAGCCATGCTCCGAGCCAAACGCTTCAAAAAGGTCGACAACAGCGATGCCCCCGCGCTGCAGCGGTTGGGCCACGAAGTGCGCGCGCGGTTGGCCGATGATCCGTCGGTCTATCGCCTGCCGGTCGACGATCTCGAAATCTACGGTGTCGGCGATTTCCTGTCGCCCACCCAGTGCGAGCGGTTGTGCCGGATGGTCGATTCGGTTGCCCGCCCCTCGCCCACGTACAACAACAACGAGGATGGCGGGCGCACCAGCTATTCGGGCGATGTCGATCCCACCGATCCGTTCATCCTGATGATCCAGCGCCGGATCGACGATTTGCTCGGCATCGAGCCTCAGCTTGGCGAGACGATCCAGGGCCAGCGCTATCAGGTCAGCCAGGAATTTCGCGCGCACTTCGATTTCTTCAATACCAACACCAGCTACTGGCCCGAAGAAACCACGCGCGGCGGGCAGCGGAGCTGGACCGCGATGGCGTATCTGAGCGCGGTCGAGGAAGGCGGATCGACCGACTTTCCGCGCCTGCCGCTATCGGTTCCCGCGCAGCCCGGCGCGCTGCTGGTGTGGAACAACATGAAGCCGGACGGCACGCCTAACTTGTCGAGCCTGCACGCCGGCACCCCGGTCAAGGCCGGTGTCAAATATGTGATGACCAAGTGGTATCGGTCGCGGCCTTGGGCTTGAACGGGCGCAATGTAATGATGGCGTTGGCGCTGTTGACGGCCGCAATGCCCGTATATGCGGCCGAATCCGCCGCCGATGCCGAGCTGGACCAGTTCTTCGCGCAGCAGGAGCGCGCTGGCGCCGCGCTCGATCCGATCGGTTCGCTCGAACGCGGAGAGCCGGTGCGCGCCGATCAGTTGCGGCTGCTGTACACGCCGTCACTGGCGGCGCGGCGTCGCGCGCTCAATACGCGCGCACTGGCGCGCCTTGCGCAATTCCAGCCCGCACAACTCGATCCGGCGCACCGGATTTCGCTCGACGTGTTCCGCGCGATGAAGCTCGAAGAACGCGATGAACTGCGCCCCGAGATCGTTGCGATCACCAGCGTCCAGCCGTTCGATCACTTTGGCGGGTTCCACGTAGAATACGCCGGCATCGCCTCGGGCGCAGGCGCGCAACCGTTCCGCACCGTCACCGATTACGAAGCCACCCTGGCGCGCAACAAGGCCTTCGCCACGGTGCTCGACAATGCGATCGCGCGGTTCCGCGAAGGTCTGGCCGGGCGCCAGACCGAGCCGCGGCTGACCGTGCAGAACATGATCGCGCAGATCGATGGCCTGTTGGCGCAACCGCTCGACAAATCGCCGTTCCTCGAACCGGTCAATGCGTTCCCGAAAAGCTTCGACACGGCTACGCGCGCACGGCTGGCGAACGACTATCGCACCGTCCTCACACATGACGTGCTTCCCGCCTACAAACGGTTGCGCGGCTTCCTGCACGATGAATATCTGCCTGCCGCGCGCACCAGCGTGGGATTATCGGCCATGCCCGGTGGCCCGGCGCTATACCGCCAACTGGTCCGCGCACACACCACGCTCGATATGCCGCCGGCGCAGATCCACCAGCTTGGGCTTGACGAAGTCGCGCGCATCCATGCCGAAATGGATGGTGTGAAAACCGAAATGGGCTTCACCGGGAAGCTATCCGCGTTCTTCGACAACATCCGCAACGATCCGCGCTATCATCCGCAAAACGCAGGACAATTGTCCGACGGCTTCCGCAAGGTCGGCCGCGCGGTGGATGATGCTGCGCCGCGCTATTTCCTCCACGTGCCGCGCACATCGCTGTCGATCCAGGCCTACCCCGAATACCGCGCCAAATTCGAAGCCGGCGGCAGCTATAGCGAAGGCGCCGCCGACGCCAGCCGCCCGGGCACGTTCTTTTACAACACGTACGATCTCAAGAGCCGGTTCCTGACCGGGGTGACTACGCTTTATCTTCACGAAGGTGCGCCGGGGCATCACTTCCAGATCAGCCTGGCGCAGGAGAACGTAAACCTGCCCGATTTCCAGCGGTTCGGCGGCAATACCGCCTACGTCGAAGGCTGGGCGCTCTATGCCGAGACGCTCGGCTACGAGATGGGCTTCTACAAGGACCCGTGGCAGCACTGGGGCACGCTCGACGATGAAATCCTGCGCGCGATGCGGTTGGTGGTCGATACCGGCCTGCACACCAAAGGTTGGACCCGCGACCAGGCCATCGCCTACATGCTCGCCAATTCGGGCATGGGCCGCAGCGACGCAACTGCGGAGGTGGAGCGCTACATCGCCAATCCGGGCCAGGCACTGGCGTACAAGCTGGGTGCACTGACCATACAAAGGCTGCGCAAGCAGTCCGAAACCGCGCTGGGCAAAAGCTTCGACATCCGCCGGTTCCACGAGGAAGTGCTCGATTCGGGATCGCTGCCGCTGCCGGTGCTCGAAGCGAAGATCGATCGCTGGATCGCGCGTGGCGGTGGCGCACCCATCACCGCGGTGCGCTAGGCCCATTCAGTCGGCCTTGTTGTTCGCCTCGTCCACAGCGTTGCTGATCACCGGTTCGGCGCGCTGTTCGAACCGGCTCATCCGCGCGATCAGCACATCCATCTTGCGGTGCAGCTTGAGCAATTCGACCGTGGTACGCAAGTTCACTTCATAATCGTGGCGGTTGGAAATGCGGTCCTTCTTGGCCTCGCGATTCTGGCTCATCATGATGACCGGCGCCTGGAATGCGGCGACGGTCGACAGCATCAGGTTGAGGAACACGTAAGGGTATGGGTCCCACACCGTGCCCAGGCGCTGGCCTTCGGCGCTGTTGATCAGCATCCAGCCGAACAGCACGCAGCCGAATACGATGATGAAACCCCAGCTTCCGCCGACGCGCGCCACCCGATCGGCCACGCGATCGCCCAGCTTGACGTTGATGAACTCGTGCTCGTCGTCGTCGAGCTCGATCTTGCTCGAGGCCACTCGCTGCAACGCGCGCTGCTCGCTTTCGTCGAGGTCTTCGAAAGACCGGCCCAGCAGTTCTTCGGCAAGCGCTTCGGGGCTGGTGTCCAGTGGCATCAAGCCGGAACGAGGGCCTCCGCAATCAGTTCCCGGGTGTTGGCCACGCCGTAAAGCGCGATGAAGCTGCCCATGCGCGGGCCTTGTGACGATCCCAGCAGGGTTTCGTAAAGCGCCTTGAACCAGTCGCGCAAGCCGCTGAATTCGAACGTTTCATCCTTGCCGATTTCGTAAACCAGCGTCTGGATATCTTCCGCACTCGCCCCCTCGCCCAGCGTCGCCAATGCAGCATCGAGCGCGGCTAGCGCCCTCGCCTCGTTGGGCTCGGGCTTGCGCCGCACCAGCGTGGGCGCCACGAAATCGCGGTTGTAGGCGATGGCCTTGTCGACCAGCGTATCGATTTGCGGATGCGCGGCCGGGTCGGCATCGGTAACGTAATTGCCCAGATAGGACCACACCTGCTCACGCGTCGCGCCCGCGCCCAGCACGCCGACCAGGTTGAGCAGCAAGCCGTAAGTGACGGGCAAGGTATCACCCGCGCCGCCCTGATAGCCGTTCGTACGCAGCAGGTGCCACACGGGATTTCCCAGTTGTTGCTCAACCGGTTGCGCGGGGATCTTTTCACGGAACTGCCAGTATTCATCCACCGCGCGCGGGATCACGCCGGGATGCAGCGACTTGGCGCTCTTGGGCTCGCGATAGATGTAAAAGCCCAGGCTGTCGTTGCTGCCATAGTCGAGCCATTGCTCGATCGTCAGCCCATTGCCCTTGGACTTGCTGATCTTCTCGCCGTTTTCATCGAGGAACAGTTCGTAGATCAGCCCCTCGGGCTTCTGGCCACCCAAAATGCGCGCGATCTTGCCCGATTGCACGCCGCTGTCGGTCAGGTCCTTGCCGTACATTTCGTAGTCGACGCCCAGATCGACCCAGCGCATCGCCCAATCGACCTTCCACTGCAGCTTGGCCCGCCCACCGAAGATCGATTGTTCGACCGTTTGGCAGCCATCGTCGAAGCGGATCAGCCCAGCCTCGGCATCGATCACGGTCACCGGCACTTGCAGCACCGCGCCTGTCGTCGGGCTGACCGGCAGCACCGACGAATAGGTCGCCGCGCGTTCGGCGCGCAATGTCGGCAGCATCACGCCTTGAATCGCATCGTAGTGGCGCAGCACATTCGCCAGCGCCGCATCGAACGCACCCGAATTGTAGCGATCGGACGACGAGACGAACTCGTACTCGAAGCCGAAGCGATCGAGGAATTGCCGCAGCATCGCATTGTTGTGCGCGGCAAAACTCTCGAACTTGCCGAACGGATCGGGAATGCGGCTCAGCGGCTTGCCCAGGTGTTCGCGCAGCATATCGGCGTTCGGCACGTTGTCGGGCACCTTGCGCAAACCGTCCATGTCGTCGCTGAACGCCACCAGCCGCGTCGGCGCGCCGCCGGTCAAAGTCTCGTAGGCGCGGCGGACCAGCGTGGTGCGCAACACTTCCTGGAACGTGCCGATATGCGGCAAGCCCGATGGCCCGTAACCGGTCTCGAACAGCACCGGTGCGTCGGGCTTCCCGTTCGGGTAACGCTTGAGGAGCTTGCGCGCTTCCTCGAACGGCCAGGCCTTGGACACTTGGGCGGCGGCAATCAGGGCTTCATCAGTCATCGCGCGGCTTTTGCGGCTTTGGGCGACAAGCGCAAGCCCCGGCTTCGCGCACGCTTGCCCCCTGTTCCAGTTCCGTTCTAGGGTCGCCCGATGCAGGCCACCTCGATTCCCGCGCTTCATGCCAGCCACGGCGGCTGCTGGCTGCGTGAATCGACTTCGACCCGGGGCGTCGGCAAAGGCGATGCGATCACCGCCGCCGCCGATACACCGCTGCTGATGCTCAACGCGCCACTGGTGGCGAGCCGGCTGGGCTATCCCGATCTGTCGGGGCTCGACTTGCTCGAATTGTACGCCTTTATCCATCCGGCCAAGTTCATGGTGCCTACACCCAAGGGGCTGGCGCACGCGCTGGGCCTGCCCGAACCGGCGGGCGACGAACATATGCCCGCGCTGCTCCAGCAAGCCACCGCCGCACTGTTCGCGGTGTGCGAAAGCGCCGAATGGGCCGAGCGTGAGGGCGCATGGAGCGCGCTGCAATCGCTGGCGCGGCTGCGCTGGCCGTGGGCGGGGCTGCTCAGCCCGCACATCAGGCAGCCCGAACGCGCCGAACGCTGGCTGTTCTCGCGCCTGCCCGAATGGGAGGAAGCGCCCGAACGCCCCCAGCCCGCGCAAGTCCGGCTGACCGAAGCCCAGATCGCCGCACGGCTCGATGAACTGACCGGCGCCGGGTCCGAAGTCCGCCCCGGGCAGCAGGCTTATGCGCAAGCAGTCGGCCAGGTCTTCGCCCCCCGCAAGCGCGAGCGCGAACCCAACATGCTGCTTGCGCAGGCCGGCACCGGCACCGGCAAGACGCTCGGTTATCTCGCCCCCGCCGCGCTGTGGGCGCAGGCATCGGGCGGCACGGTCTGGGTTTCGACGTATACCAAGGCCCTGCAACGCCAGCTTCGCCGCGAAAGCCGCCGCGCGTTCTCGGAAACCCGCGCCAATGAAAAAGGGGGGGGCAAGCCCGCCGTCGTGGTGCGCAAGGGCCGCGAGAACTATCTGTGCCTGCTCAACCTCGAAGACGCACTTCAGGGCGGCTTCACCGGCCGGCCTGCGATCATGGCCCAACTGGTCGCGCGCTGGGCCGGCTACAGCCAGGACGGCGACATGATCGGCGGCGATCTGCCCGGCTGGCTCGGCCCGCTGTTCCGCCGGCGCGGGATCGCCGCGCTGACCGACCAGCGCGGCGAATGCATCTATGCCGGCTGCCCGCATTACCGCAAATGCTTCATCGAACGCGCCGCGCGCGGATCGGCGCAGGCCGAACTGGTGATCGCCAACCACGCGCTGGTGATGGTCAACGCCGCCAGAGGACGCGATGCCGCGCAACGCCCGACGCGTATCCTGTTCGACGAAGGCCACCACTTGTTCGACGCGGCGGATTCGACTTTCGCCGCCGCGCTGACCGGCGCCGAAACCGTTGAACTGCGCCGCTGGGTGATCGGGCCCGAGGGCAAGTCGCGCGGGCGACGGCGGGGCCTGGCGGCACGGCTGGCCGATGTTGCCAGCTACGACGATGACGGCGGCCGCGCGATTGCCGATGCACGCGCCGCCGCCGATGCGCTGCCCGGTGAAGGATGGCTCCAACGGATCAGCGAGAACGCGCCGTGGGGTCCGGTCGAAGCGCTGCTCGCCGCCACCCGCGCCACGGTTTATGCGCGCGATGAAAGCGGCGGACAGGAATCGGGCTATGGGCTCGAGACCGAAGCTGCGCAGTTGGATGGCGCATTCATCGAGGCAACCACCGCTGCGCAAGCGGCGCTGGAGGCGCTACGCCAGCCTTTGGTGCGGCTCTCGTTGCGGCTGGAGGCGATCGTCAGCGAGCCGCCCGACTGGCTCGACGGCCCAGCCCGCGCGCGCATCGAAGGTGCGCGCGGAGCGATCCAGTGGCGCAGCGACCTGCTGTCGGGGTGGATCGCCTTGCTGGCGCGGCTGGGCGGCCCGGCTGATCCGAGCTTCGTCGATTGGCTGGCAGTCGACCGATCGGAAGGGCGCGAATGGGATTTCGGGCTGCACCGCCATTACCTCGACCCGACCAAGCCATTCGCCGAACTGGTGTTGAAGCCCGCGCATGGCGCGCTGGTTACCAGCGCCACGCTATGCGATCGCGTCGGCGAATCGGGGGCGGCTGTCGAGCTGGGCGACGGCGCAGCGTGGACCGCCGCGATCGAACGCAGCGGGGCGGCGCACCTCGATTCGCCGCCGTTCCGCTTTTCGGCCGACAGCCCGTTCGATTACGCCAACCAGGCCGAAGTGCTGATCGTGACAGACGTGCCCAAGGGCGACATTTCAGCGCTGGCGGCGGCTTATGCGCGGCTGATCGCGGCATCGGGCGGGGGCGCGCTGGGGCTGTTCACCGCGATCCGGCGGCTGCGCGCGGTACATGGCCGGATCGCCGACCGGCTGGCACGCGATGGGCTGCCGCTTTACGCGCAGCACGTCGATCCGATCGATACCGGCACGCTGGTCGACATTTTCCGCGACGATCCGCGCGCCTCTCTGCTCGGCACCGATGCTTTGCGCGACGGGGTCGATGTGCCGGGCCATTCGCTGCGGCTGGTGGTGATGGAGCAGGTGCCGTGGCCCAAGCCGTCGATTCTCCACCGCGCTCGCCGTGCCGCTTTCGCCGCATCAGGCGGTAGCGGGCAAGCCTGGGACGATCGGCTGATTCGCGCCAAGCTGTCGCAGGCGTTTGGTCGCCTGATCCGTTCGGCCGACGATCATGGAACTTTCGTCGTGCTTTCAGCGGCATTTCCCAGCCGGCTGCTAGGCGCGTTCCCGCCAGGCACGCCGATCCGACGGGTGACGCTGGATGCTGCTTTACAAAGCGTGGCGTCCAGTGTTTCTTCTGGCGGTGTTTCTGGTCCGCAAGCGACCCTCCCCGAAGCGAGACTTGTGTGAAAACCCTCGGCCTGTTTCGCCACGCCAAGTCCGACTGGACCGACGCGCGCGCCCGCGATTTCGACCGGCCGCTCAACGAACGAGGGGCACGCGGCGCGCGGCTGATGGGCCAGCATATCAAGGCCGCCGGCTACCCGTTCGCGCGGGTGATCGCCAGCCCGGCGGTGCGCGTGGCCGAAACGATCGAACTGGCGGGCGAAGCCTGGGGCCGCAGCTTTGCGATCGAGTGGGACCGGCGGATCTATCTCGCCAGTTCGCAGACGCTGATCGAACTGCTGCGCGAATTGCCCGATTCGCTGCCGAGCGTGCTGCTGGTCGGCCACAATCCCGGCACCGAGGACGTGATTTTCGACCTGGTGCCCGATGACGGTTCCAGCCCGTTGCGCGACGAAGTCGAAATCAAGTTCCCGACCGCGACGTTCGCGGTGCTGCAATTGCCGATCGATCGTTGGGCCGATTTGCAGGAAGGCACCGCCGCGATGGTCGAATTGACCCGGCCGCGCGATCTCGATCCGTCGCTGGGGCCGGAACTGATCGACTAGGCTGCGGCGGAATCGCGTTCCAGGGCCGATGCGAGCCGGTTGCGCAGCACGCGCAAGTAGCTTGCGATGGCTGGATCGGCAGCGACTTCAGGCTCGACCGGGACAGCATCGACCGACGCGGACTTGCCACCCCGCGCGGCCAGCAATTGCTTTGCGCCGCGGATGGTGAAGCCTTCGCTGTGGAGCAGACGGTTGATCTCAGCCGCAAGCGCGACATCGCCCGGGCGATAATAGCGGCGACTGCCGGCGCGGGTCAGCGGGCGCAGTTGCGGAAACTGGTCTTCCCAATAGCGCAAGACGTGCTGGCGTACCCCGAGCAAAGCGGCGACCTCACCGATCGTGCGGAAGGCTTCAGGCGCCTTGGCATCAACCGATTCGGGCACGCCTTGGCTCATTTGCCGGCGACGATGCGGTCTTTCAGCATCTGGCTGGCGCGGAAGGTGAGCACCCGGCGCGGGGTGATCGGCACTTCGACCCCGGTCTTGGGATTGCGTCCCACGCGCTCGGTCTTGTCGCGCAGCAGGAACGTGCCAAAGCCTGAAATCTTTACGTTTTCACCTTCGGACAGGGCTTCGCACATGTGGCGCAGAATGCCTTCGACCATGCTGAGCGAATCAGCACGCGACAATCCGACACGGCGATTGATGCTCTCCGCGAGATCTGCGCGAGTAAGCGTACCGACAGAGCGCATGGCGCCGTCTCTCCACAAATTTCCAAAACAACCCGCTTGTAAGCTTATCAGGTCTCTATGCGATAGCAACGCAGCACGACAAGATTTCTACAATCGGTTGCAGCAAGCGACTCACCGATGGATAGTTTCAAATCCGGGCCAACGTGGCGCCCCAGGTGAAGCCGCCGCCCATCGCTTCGAACATCACCAGGTCTCCTGCCTTGATCCGCCCATCGCGAATCGCAACATCGAACGCGAGCGGCACCGACGCAGCGCTGGTGTTGGCATGCCTGTCCACCGTGACCACGACTTTTGCCGGATCGAGCCCGAGCTTGCGCGCGGTGGCATCGAGGATGCGCGCATTGGCCTGATGCGGGACGACCCAGTCGATGTCCGCAGCGGTCAATTCCGCGTCGGTCAACACTTCCTGCAGCACGGTGGCGAGGTTGACGACCGCGTGGCGAAATACCTCGCGGCCCTTCATGCGCAACTTGCCGACGGTGCCGGTGGTCGACGGGCCGCCATCGACCAGCAGCATGTCCTTGTAGCGGCCATCGGCGTGAAGGCGCGTGGCGATCACGCCCGGCGCGGTTGCATCGTCGGCCGCAAATTCCTGCGCTTCGAGGACGATCGCGCCGGCGCCGTCGCCGAACAGCACGCAGGTGGTGCGGTCTTCCCAATCAAGAATTCGGCTGAAAGTCTCGGCGCCGATCACCAGCGCTCGTCTGGCCATGCCGGTCTTGAGCATCGAATCCGCCACGCCCAGTGCGTAGAGGAAGCCTGAACACACCGCCGCCACATCGAAAGCGATCCCACCGTGCGCACCCAGTGCGTGCTGGACTTGCGTGGCCGTCGCCGGAAAGGTGTGGTCGGGCGTGGCGGTGGCCAGCACGATCAGATCGATCGACGCCGGATCGAAGCCGGCCGCTTCGCATGCCTTGGTGGCGGCTTCGATCGCCAGCGTGGAGGTGGTTTCGCCCTCTCCAGCGATATAACGCTGGCGGATGCCGCTGCGCTCGACGATCCATTCATCGGTGGTATCGACGGTGGTCGCTAGTTCGGCGTTGCTGACAACGCGCTTCGGCAACGCCGAGCCGCTGCCGCAAATCACCGCGCGCCGAACCGTCTGCTCAGTCACGCTGCGTCCTCATGACTTGCTCCGCTGCGGGGCTCATGACTTGCTCCGCTGCGGGGCTCGTGGCTTGGTCCGCTGCGCGCGACCGGCTTGCGGATCACGTCGGCGCCGACGCGATGGAGATCGGCGGCGATCCGTTCGGTCAGACTTTCTTCAAGCAACCGCGCCGCGACAGCAACCGCGTTGGCCACGCCAGCCGCGCTGGCCGAACCGTGGCTTTTTACGACTATGCCGTTGAGGCCCAGGAACACTGCGCCATTGTGGTTGTTGGGATCGAGGTGGTGGCTGAGCAGCTTGGTGGCCGGCCGCGAAATCAGGAACCCGAACTTGGACCGCAGCGAGCTCATGAAGCTGCGCCGCAACAGGTCACCCACAAAGCGCGCTGCGCCTTCGATCGCCTTGAGCGCGATATTGCCCGAAAACCCGTCGGTTACGACCACGTCGACATCGCCGCGCGAGATCTTGTCGGCTTCGATGAAGCCATCGAACGACATCGCCAGTTCGGCGGTGGCGATCTTGAGCTGGGTGGCGGCATCGCGCAGTTCGCCGGTGCCCTTGGTTTCTTCGCTGCCGATGTTGAGCAACCGCACGCGCGGTTCGGCCAGGCCCGTCACGATCCGCGAATAGGCGGCGCCCATGATCGCGAACTGCACCAGGTTTCGCGCATCGCATTCGGTGTTGGCGCCCAGATCGAGCATCACCAGATCGTTCTTGCCGAGCGTGGGCAGCAACGCGGCAAGCGCGGGCCGGTCGATCCCCGGCATCGTGCGCAGCGACATCTTGGCCATCGCCATCAGCGCACCGGTGTTGCCCGCGCTGACCGCAGCGCCAGCGACGCCGCGCTTCACCGCATCGACCGCGAGGCCCATCGACGTAGTCTTGGCACGGCGAAGCGCCTGAGTCGGCTTTTCGTCGCCCGAGACAACATCGTCAGCGTGGAGAATTTCTGATGCGGCACGCAGGTTCGGGTGCTGTTCGAGCGCGGCTTCGATGCGCGCCTGGTCACCCACCAACAGGAACTGGAAGCGATCATGGCGCCGGCGGGCCAGGGCCGCGCCTTCGATCATCACGCGGACCCCTTCATCGCCGCCCATCGCATCGATGGCGATCCGCGGCAATGTCATGGTACGAGCACCTCCCCCAGTGCCCGGCTTTTAAGCCGGAATGGCGAGGATTTCGCGACCGTTGTAGTGGCCGCAAGCGTTGCACAAATTGTGCGGACGCTTGAGTTCGCCACAGTTCGAGCATTCATGGAATGCGTCGGGCGTGAGCGAATCGTGGCTGCGACGCATGCCGCGGCGTGAAGGGGATGTCTTGCGTTTTGGGACGGCCATTGCGGCACCTGTTCCTGCGGAGTCTGGTAATGAAGTATAGAGCCATCCGGTTGCGGGAACCGGGGGCAGCGAAGGCGCGCCTATATCGAATTTCGCGTGCGTTGCAAGCACCGGGGGGCTAGTCACCCGCGATCGTTCGCGCACGACGGCGGCAGGGGGTCACCGGTGCGCGGCGGATAATGGCACGGCAGCTATGCCGGCGCCACCAATGGGGGATCGCGATGCTGTTACTCAAGACCACTCTGTGCCTGGCTGCGGCCGCCGTGCTGATCAATTTCTGGTTGAGCATGCGGATCGGCAAGCTGCGCACCACGCTCAAGATCTCGGTCGGCGATGGTGGCAACGAACAGGTCATGCGGCGGATGCGCGCGCAGGCCAATTTCGTCGAGAACGTGCCGCTTTCGCTGATCCTGTTCGCGGCAATCGAAGCTGCGGGCAAAGGCGGAATGTGGCTGGCGCCGCTCGGCGCGGTCTACATGATTGGCCGGATCTGCCACGCCATCGGCATGGATGGCAACTTTTCCGCAGGCCGCCCGATCGGCATGATCACCACGATGGTGCCCAACCTGGCGCTGGTCGTGGTTGCGGTCCTGACCGCGCTTGGCCACTGACGTCTTGATTTGAAGCAGGTGGCCGGAGCTGGCTGGTGTGCTGATCGGTGCGCTATTCGGCGCGTCGATCGGTGTGCGGATCGGCCACACCGCCACCTGCTAATACCTAGTTGTTGGCAATCGGGCGGATAAGGCCTTGCCCTAGCCCCCCTCGCCCCCGCACACTGGCCTGATGTTGCGTCAATACGAACTCGTCGAACGTGTGCTGGCCTATGATCCGGGGGCCGACGAGGCCATGCTCAACCGCGCCTATGTCTATACCGTGCAGAAGCACGGATCACAGAAGCGCGCGAGCGGGGACCCTTATTTCTCGCACCCGATCGAGGTGGCGGGGCTGATGACCGAGCTGAAGCTCGATCAGGACACCGTAGTCACCGCGCTGCTGCACGATACGGTTGAAGATACGCTCGCCACCACGGCGGAAATCGAAAAGCTGTTCGGGCCGAATGTGGCGCGGCTGGTCGATGGCGTGACCAAGCTTTCGAAGATCGAGACGCTCACCGATACCGAGCGCGCGGCCGAAAACCTGCGCAAGTTCTTCCTGGCGATGAGCGAGGACTTGCGCGTATTGCTGGTCAAGCTGGCAGACCGGCTGCACAATATGCGCACGCTGCATTACATCAAAAGCGAGGACAAACGCCGCCGCATAGCCAAGGAAACGATGGATATCTACGCGCCGCTGGCCGAGCGCGTGGGCATGTACGAATATATGCGCGAAATGCAGTTGCTGGCGTTCGAACAGCTCGAACCCGAAGGCTATGCCACGATCACCGGGCGGCTTGCCTCGATCCGCGAGCAGGCGGGCGCGCAAGTCGGTCAGATCGCGCTGGAAATCAAGCAGTCGCTGGCCGAATCGGGCTTGCGGGTCGAAGTGACCGGACGCGAAAAGCATCCCTATTCGATCTGGAAGAAGATCGCCGAACGCCACGTCAGCTTCGAACAGATCACCGATATCATGGCATTCCGCGTGCTGACCGACAGCGCCGACGATTGCTATCGCGCGCTCGGCCTGCTCCACCGCAACTGGCAGTGCATCCCGGGCAAGTTCAAGGATTACATCTCCACCCCCAAGATGAACGGCTACCAAAGCGTCCACACTTCGCTGATCTACGGCGGATCGATGCGCGTGGAAGTGCAGATCAAGACGCACGAAATGCACCGCACCAACGAATATGGCCTTGCCGCGCATTGGGCCTACAAGCAGGGTGGCCCGAACCGGACAATTCAGCCGGACGGCCAGGTCGGCTGGGTGCGCGATCTGCTCGAAATCGTCGAAGCCAGCCACGACGCGGAAGAACTGCTCGAACACACCAAGCTGGCCATCTACCAGGACCGTATCTTCGCCTTCACTCCCAAGGGCGCGCTTTACCAGTTGCCCAAGGGCGCGACCCCGATAGACTTCGCCTTCGCGGTCCATACCGATCTTGGCGCGCAAGCGGTGGGCGCCAAGATCAACGGCCGCCACATGCCGCTGCGCACGCAGATGACCAACGGCGACGTGGTCGAGATCATTCGCAGCCGCACCGCGCGCCCGCAGTTGTCATGGCTGGGCTTCGTCGTGACGGGCAAGGCGCGCGCCGCGATCCGCCGCGCGGTGCGCCAGAAGGAACGCGAGGAGATCGCCGCGATCGGCACCAAGCTCTACGAGGAAATTACCGAGCGGCTGCCCAGCAAGATCGGCAAGAAAGCGCTGAAGGAAGCGCTCAAGCGCCTCAAGCTCGCCACCGAAGAAGACCTGATGGTGGCGATCGGCTCGGCCCGGCTGGATGATCGGCAGGTGATGGAAGCGCTGCTGCCCGGCAGCGCCGTCGGCTTGCCCGAACAGGCCGCCTGGCCCAAGCAGCAACGCGCCGTAGCGGTGCGCGGGCTGACCCCGGGCATGGCGTTCCAGCTTGCCGATTGCTGTCACCCGGTGCCAGGCGATCGCATCGTGGGCTTGCGCCACAAGGACCGCGGCGTGGAAGTCCACTCGATCGACTGCCTGTCGCTTGCCGATGGTGTCGATGCCGACTGGATCGACTTGTCGTGGGACAAACGCAGCGACGGCGCGGTCGGGCGGGTGCGCACCGTGCTTTACAACCGCCCGGGCACGCTGGCGGAAATGACCGGGATATTCGCCTCGAACCTGGCCAACGTCACCAACTTGCGCATGGTCCAGCGCGACGATCCATTCGGCACTTACGAGGTGGATTTCGAGGTGACCGACCTGGCCCACCTCACCCGCATCGTCGCAGCCTTGCGCGCCAGCGACGCGGTGGCGCAGGCGGAGCGGACATGACGCTGCGGGCAATCGATCATGTTCAACTGGCGATGCCGCTGGGCAAAGAGGATGCGGCACGCGCGTTCTATGTCGGCCTGCTCGGACTGGTAGAACGCGCCAAGCCGCCCGCTCTTGCTGTGCGTGGCGGCTGCTGGTTCGAAAGTGAGGCGGTCAGGCTCCACTTGGGCGTCGAGGCCGATTTTCGCCCGGCGCGCAAGGCGCATCCCGCGCTGCTGGTCGACGGGCTGGCAAGGCTGACTGAAAGGCTCAAGGCGGCTGGCTGCACGGTGCGTGACGACGAATTGCTCGAAGGCTTCGACCGCATCTATGTCGACGATCCCTTCGGCAACCGCATCGAACTGTTGGAGCCTCACATCTCGAATTCGAGCGAGACCTGATCGCCCTCGCCCAGTGCCTCGGCCTTGCGCACCGCAGCCTTGATCGGCAGCATCCAGCCCACATCCTTCGACGGGAACACCGACGTGCTCCACCGGCTGTCGTCCACAGTAACGGTAGTCTTGAGCGAACCCCACCCCGGTTTGCGCCCGCCCTCGAGCCGCCGCATCAGCGCGATCGCCGAAAGCGCCTCGCCCGCCTTTCCGTCGATCGTGACGAAATACCAGGCCGCCGGTGCGGCCGGCGTGGTCCACCGCCACAACGGCCCCGTGTGAAGCAACGTATCGCCCCCCTCCCGCTTGCGGGGAGCCGAAGGCGTTTCGAAGGAACAGCGGCTGGGGGTGGGCACTTTCTTCAACTGAGTGCAGTTCCAATCACTTCACCCGCCGCACCGGCACCGGAATGTTGCAAATATCCGCCCCACCCGCCGGCCGAATAAAGAACGCATCGCGCCGATTGGCCCGCGCATCGGCATACTTCGCAAAGCTGCCGCTCTCGGTCGAAAGGTATTCATATCGCGGCAAATCCGCCACCTCGACACCCAGCCGGATCGAAACGATCGGCGTGCGCTCGGCAGCGGTGTTGTAGAACCCCAGCGCCTCGGTCCCGCGCGGCAGCGAGGACAAGTGCTCGATCCCCTCGATCACACGGCCAACCAGCGCGATATTGCGATCGAGATGCCGCGGCGCGTGGCCGATCACGGTGTAGAGTTCGGCGCCCGAGCCCGTGTTTGGCGAAAGATCGCGGCCAACGCCGACCATGCCGTAGCAGTGGACGGGCCAGATCGCAGGCGCTGGCGGCGGGTCCGCAACGACTCGGCGGGGTACTTTGCCACGGAACCGGTAGCCGCCGTCGTTTATTCCTACCGGCCAACCACGAACGAAGCTGCTCACCGGGGCATAAGCGTCCTTTGTTCGCACCGCCGATGGCGTCTTCAAAGTACGAATTGTGTAGAAAACTTCCATCGGCGAGAAACCGTAGTACTCACTCTCCGGCACCACCGCCAATCCACTCGGCAGCGCCCTCGCCTTCGCCTTTTCCTCCGCATTCGCATCGCCCCACTGCGCGACATAGTTGTCCTGCACGCGGTTGACGCTCAGCCCGTCCCACCAATGCGCGGCGGCGAGCTTGCGGATGTTGCCAACCCACCCTTGCGATAACGGCGGCGGCATCAATTGGATCACCACCCGCCGCGCAGCACCCTTTGCGTCGGGCGCCAGAGTCATCACCAGCAAGTCCGCCGCCGCGATCGGCGTCCAGTCGCCCGCGGGCGCCGCGGCGACGATTTCGCTCGGCGCCAGCGGCGATGGGGCAGCGCGCCCGGCCGCAATCGCGGCTGAGGCTTGCGCCAGCACGGGGGGAGCAACGGTACTCTGCATCAGCAGGGCCAGCGAGGCGAGCGGGATGAGCTTTTTCATCCCTGCACTCTGCCACCGCACCACGCCTTGCGAAAGCCCTCCGCAACGGCTAGGCGCCCCTCTCCAAGCATGCGGAGCGGTGGCCGAGTGGTCGAAGGCGCTCGCCTGGAAAGTGAGTATACGCCAAAAGCGTATCGAGGGTTCGAATCCCTCCCGCTCCGCCAAAAATATCTGATTTTATTGAATAAATTCGAGTTTTTTTTACTTCGTGCCCACTCCGGTGCCCACTTTACGCGCGGCTTTTTTCGAACGAGTCTGGACCAAAACGGACAATCAGCTTGAGGGGGAACCGCAGCCGCTTGGGTCCTTGCATCCCTCTGGAACCCATTGGACGAGCAGTCGACGTTCCGAGCCGACCAGGATTAAAGGTCAGCTAATGCGGACACTCCGGAACTGCTCCTTTGGAGTGCCAATCAAATTTAGCCGCCATTGGTTCATGTAGGTCCTGTCGATGCGACAAATCATGCACGACAAGCGATGCACTTACCAAAACGGTGCATCAGCAGTTTGGACAGAAAAAATTGCCTGCCAGATTGATCTTCACCATGCATCGAGTCGGTTCGCAGTCGCCGACAATGGCTGTTGGTGTAAACTTGCTAGAGTGCGAGTTGGCCACTAACGCTCGTACTGATGGCTGACCGCAATTCAGGCACCAGGTTAGGACAATGACAAAAACAAAACCCGCAAAGTCGCCGGGCCAGCGGCTGGACCCCATAGAGCGGAAGAACATGATCCTCGACCGCACCGCGGTGTTGATCGCGCGCGAAGGTGTGTCGGCGGTGTCAATGGAGCGCGTCGGTCGCGAGGCCGGGGTGAGCAAGGCGCTCGTCTACGCTTATTTCAAGAACCAAACCGCCTTGCTGCAAGCCCTTCTGCTGCGCGAGCAGCGCCGGCTGAGTGAACAGCAATCGTCGGCGGTCGGGCGTGCGGGCGATTTCAAGGGCCGGATCCAGAACACCACGCGCACCTACTTGCGCTATTTCGAGGAAAACGGCGTTCTGCTGCAGCGGCTCCTGAACGAGCCCAACGTCGCCGCCGCGTTCGAGGAGCATGATCGGGCAGAGCGTGCGCGGATCGTCAATTCGCTGGCGCGGCAGATGGCCGAAACGCACCAGGTTCCTTTGCGCGTGGCCAAGGTGGCAACCGAATTGTCCATGGCGATGACCGGCGCAGCAGGCGAAATGATCAGCCGCGGCGACATCAGCCGCGACAAAGTCGAGGAGATCATCCTCTGCCTGTTCGACGGCAGCATGGAGTCGCTTGGTCGGCAATTCGCGAAGCCCTGAATGCAGTCCGCCCAACCGGGCTTATTGTGCCTTCAGCCCGCCGTCGACCGGCAGGGCAACCCCGGTGACGAATGATGATTCCGGGCTGGCGAGGAACACCGCCACCGCTGCGATCTCGTCGGGCATCGCATAGCGCCCCATCGGGATCATCGCCGTCAGCAGATTGCGAATCGCGGACGCTTGCTCGGGCGATCGCCCGGCTCCCGCACCGAGCATCATCGGCGTTTCGGTCATCGCCGGGCAGATCGCGTTGACCCTGATCTTGCGCGAGGCAAGCTCGACCGCCGCCACTTTGGTCAGCCCGATCACCGCGTGCTTGCTGGCGTTATAGGCAATCAGGTTGCGTCCACCGCCCAGGCCCGAAACCGACGAGGTGTTGATGATCGAGCCGCCGCTTTCGCCCATCAGCCGAACCGCACTTTGCAATCCCAGGAACACACCGCGGCAATTGACGCGCATCACCTGGTCGAATGCCGCGAGCGGATAGTCGGTAAGCGGGGTGCTTGGTCCCGAAATGCCGGCATTGTTGAACAACACATCAAGCGCGGCGAATTCCTTGCGCACGGTCGCTTCGATCCGGGCCCAGTCCGTCTCGTCACCTACATCCGCGCCGATCCGCACCAGCTTGCGGCCCGTGTCGTCGATCGCTTGTTCCAGCGCTGCCCAATCGGCGTTCGGCAGATCGACCGCTGCAATATCGGCGCCTTCGCGTGCCATAAGGGTGGCGGCAGCCAGCCCGATGCCTTGCGCCGCACCGGTGACCAGGATGGTCAATCCATTAAGCCGTCGAGTGTTCATGTGATGCTGCCCCGTTCCGTCCGGCTCTGGCCGGGATCGATGATTCGTCAACTATGAAACATTCCTAGCATATCGGGTGCCGCTACCACTCGCCGGATATTCGGCATTTTTTGCACAAGCCCATTTGACAATTGACGATCTATATAATAAGAGATGACTAAGCTTGGCAAGGGCTGCTTTCCTGAAAGCACCCGAGTCGCTGATGGAAGCGGGTAATCCGCTGCATGAACCAGGGAGGATTATCGATGTCGAGGCTGCTTACGATCGCGTTGCGCACAAGCGTTGCTCTGGTGGCGTTGCCACTGGCATCCATCCAGGCGCATGCTCAGGAAAAACCCGCAGAAGATGCCGCCAGCGCGGCCAACCGGAACGACGATCCCAACGCAATCGTGGTTTCGGCGCGCAAAACCAAGGAAACGCTTCAGGATACCCCGATAGCCGTATCGGTGATCACTGGCGAATCGCTTGAACGCACCGGCTTTACCCAGGTCAGCGAAGTGGCGCGGTTCGTGCCAGGTGTGTCGATCTCGCCGCTCAACACCGCGCGCGCCACCGGCACCAAAATACGCGGCATTTCCACCTTCAGTTTCAGCGACGGCTTCGAATCGAGCGTCTCGACGGTGGTCGACGGGGTGGTGCTCGGTCGTGAGGCGCAGGGCTTCTCGGACTTTCTCGACATCAAGTCGATCGAAGTGATCAAGGGCCCGCAAGGCACGCTGTTCGGCAAGAATGCTTCGGCGGGCGTGATCAACATCCAGACCAACGATCCGGCGTTCGCGTTCGGCGGCAACGGCGATGTCAGCTACGGCAGCTTCAACGAACTCAAACTGCGCGGCACGGTGACCGGCCCGATCCTGGACGACAAGCTCGCGTTCCGGCTGACCGGCACATACGATCGCCGCGACGGCGTGCTCAAGAATGCCATCCCCGGCCAGCCCGACATCAACAACCGCGATTCCTACGTGCTGCGCGGCAAGCTGCTGTTCCAGCCGATCCCCGAACTCAAGATCAAGCTGACCGGAGATATCGAACACGGCAACGCGCGCTGCTGCCTGCCGACTTTCCGCGTCGCCGGCCCGCCATCGGGCGCGATCCCGTTCGCCACCAACAGCGGCGCGCTGCAATTGCAAAGCGCGCTGTCCGCGCTCGGCATTGTCGCCAGCCCCTCGAACCGCATGGTGGCCGTGAGCGGTGACCGCATCGGCGAACGCACGTCATCGGGCGGCGTGGCGTTGAACATCGATTACGACATCGGCAGCACGTCGCTGAGTTCGATCACCGCCTGGCGCAAATTCAACATCGATGAATTCAACGAAGCCGACGGCGTTTCCAATTCCAGCGTCAACGACCGCAACGGCACCGCCGTCCAGACCGAGCAGTTCTCGCAGGAACTGCGGGTCAACGGCAAAGTGGGCAAAGTGCTCGACTATGTCGCCGGGCTGTATTTCTTCCACCAGAACCTTGCCGCGCAGGGTCGCGTCGACATCAACCTGGGCCTGCCGTTCCCGCCGTTCTTTAACGTGCGCACTTTCGCCAACCGCAACGTCACGACCGAAAGCTATGCCACGTTCGGCGAATTGACCTTCAACGTGACCGACAAGGCCTCGTTGATCTTCGGTGGCCGCTACACGCATGACGTGCTGACCGCGAACTACACGCGCAAGTCGGTCGCGCTCAATACGGCCGCGCCGTTCGGGGCGTTCTTCGGCCCAGATGTCACGGGCTTCCAGGTCGTGCGCAACGACAACTTCTCGGGACGGGTCATCGGCCGGTACTTCTGGACCGACGATTTCATGACCTATGTCTCGTACTCGAAGGGGTACAAGGGACCGGGCATCGACGTGGCTGAAAGCGTTAACGTCGGTGCAATCGCCACCCCCGGCGGCTTGCCGGTGCTGCCGCCCGAAATCCCGCGGCTGTTCGAGGCGGGGGTGCGCTCGTCGTTCTTCAACAAGTCGCTGACCGCCAACGTCACCATTTATGACCAGCAGATCCGCAACCTTCAGACGATCAGCAGCAATTCCGTCGGCGCGACACTCAACTTGTCGATCGACAAGCTGAAATCGCGCGGCATCGAAGCCGAAGTGATCCTGCGGCCCAGCGCGCTGCCGGGGCTGACGCTGTCGGGTGCCTACACGCTCAACGACATCAAGATCGACAAGTTCACCGCGCGCCCCGATCTCAACGGCAAGCGGTTCCGTGACAACGCGCACGATTTCTACTCGATCGTCGGCGATTATCGGTCTCCGATCACGGCATCGGGTTTCGAGGCGTTCGGCCGCGCCGAATACACCTGGCAGTCCGCCAAGAATACCGATCTCGACGGCCGCGCTTTCGCTAATGTCGATGCCTACGGACTGCTCAACCTGCGGGTTGGGCTCAACGCTCCGGGCAATCGCTACGGCATAACCTTCTCGGTCGAGAACGTGACCGACAAGGTCTACGCCAACTACATCCTGCGCAGTTCGTACTCGGCGCTCGACGGCACCACCTCGGCGCAGTTCATCGGCGATCCGCGCACTTGGAAGGTCAGCGTCCATTTCAAGTTCTGACGCCTCACGCCGCGGTTCCGCAGTGGCCGGCGTTCCGATCTCTCTCTCGGGACCCAAGCCGCTGCGGGCACGCAGATATGCACCGACATGATTTCCGGATTGCATCACGTCGGGCTGGCGGCTGCGGATATCGCGACCGCCGCACGGTTCCATGGCGCGCTGACGGGCGCCACGCCGAACGAAGTGGCTGGCGGGTTGCTGACCGCCATCAACGTGCGGATCGAGCTCCACCAGGCAAGCGGCCCGGCCACCACGGTGCCCGCCCTCAATCGGCCCGGAATCCGCCATCTCTGCGTCCAGAACTTCGATTGCGGCAGGCTTGAAGCCGCGGTGATCACCAACGGCGGTTCGCTGATTGCGCCGCCGCTCGATCTCGGCACGGGCAACATGTATGCCTATGCACGCGATCCCGAAGGCAACATCGTCGAGATCGAGGGCCTCCCTTACGCGCCGCCCGAACAACCGAACTGGGCAGGGCACGTGGCGCTGGTCACCTGCGATATCGACGCGACGCTGCGCTTCTATTCCGCGCTGCTCGGCACACAAGCGTCGGGGCCGCGCCAAGTCGGACCTTCACCTGCGGTCGATCGGATGGGCGGCATGAGCGGGGCGATCCTCAACGGCGCCTGGCTCTCGGCGGGCAACATCGGGCTGGAATTCTGGCAATTTCGCGAGCCCGTCCATGACGGCGCGGCCGACCGAAGCCGCTTCTACGAACCGGGCTTCAGTCATCTCGCCTTCGAGAGCGACGATCCGGCGCGGGATATGGAACGCGCGATAACGCTCGGGGCGATCCCCGCCGATCGCGCGATCGAACCGCGGCCCACGCCGGGTGCGCTGGACTCGCGCTTCGTCAGCGGACCCGATGGTGTGCTGATCGAATTCGTGCGCATGGCCAGCAGCGATCTGGCCCTGGCCGGGTTGGCCGATCGCGACGTGGTCGCCCGGATCGAGGCCGGTCGCTAGCGTTGCAAGCGCCTTGCTCCGCGCTTGCAACGCCGCTGCACTTACATCGGAAAGATCGTGTATCCGCCGTCGAGCACCAGGCATTGCCCCGTCATCAACCGCGACCCGGGCGAAGCGAGGAAGACCGCGATTGCCTCCATGTCCTCGAGCGTGCCGATCTTGCCCGACGGGGTCCGCCGCAGCGGCGCGGCGCGGAATGCGGTCGGCGTATCAAGCGACATTTCGGTTTCGATATAGCCTGGCAGGATCGCGTTGACGGTGATCTGCGCCTGGCCAAGCTCGATCGCCAGTTGCCGCACCAGTCCGTTGACCGCCGCCTTGGAAGACGAATAGCCACCACCCGGCAGCCCGATGATCGACGCGACCGACGAAGTCACCACCAGCCGCCCGCCGTGTCCGGCCTCGGCCATGTGCTTGCCAGCCGCGCGCAAGGTATTGACCACGCTGTGGAAGTTAAGATCCATCGTATCGCGCCAGGCGTGTGGTTCCAGGCTCAGGAACGGTCCGCGCACACCCGATCCGCCGGCGTTGGCGAAGCAGCTGTCGAGCCGGCCGAACCGTTCTAGCGTCGCGGCCATCGCCGCATCGACCGCCGCCGCATCGGTGACGTCGCAGGCAAAGTCCGCCGCATCTGCACCCAGCTCGCGCAGTTCGGCCGCTGCCGAGGCGTTGCGCTCGGCATTGCGGCCCCAGATTGCAATCGACGCCCCTGCCTTGGCGAGGCCCCGCGCCATGCCCAGCCCCAGGCCCATGTTACCGCCGGTCACCAGCGCGACATGACCTTTCAGATCAAACATGGCATTCCTCCCGGTATGATACTTGCTGCTCCAAGCTTGCAGGAATGTCTGCGCTTTATTATACAATAAGTCAATAAGCTGAGGAGTGGCGACCGCATGAACAGGCCTGCAGAAGCGAGCGGAACCGCTATGCGGCTGGGCGTGTGCTACTACCCCGAACACTGGCCCGAGGCGCAGTGGGCCGATGACGCCACGCGCATGGTCGAAGCCGGGCTCAGCCGCGTGCGGATCGGCGAATTCGCGTGGAGCCTGATCGAGCCCGAACCCGGCACGTACGATTGGGGTTGGCTCGATCGTGCCATCGCGACGCTTGAGCGTGCCGGGCTAGGCGTAATTCTGGGAACGCCCACCGCGACACCGCCGAAATGGCTGGTCGACCGCATGCCCGACATGGTGGCGATCGACGCCGAAGGTCGCCCGCGTGGCTTCGGGTCGCGCCGCCACTACTGCTTCAGCCACGCCGGCTACCGCGCCGAGGCGGTGCGAATCACGCAGGCACTAGCCCATCGCTATGGCCAGCATCCCGCAATCGTCGCCTGGCAGACCGACAACGAATACGGCTGCCACGATACCGCCATCAGCTACTCGTCCGCCGCACGCGCTGCGTTCCGGGTGTGGCTGGTAGCGCGCTATGACGATGTGGCCACGCTCAACGCCGCATGGGGCAACCGCTTCTGGAGCATGGAATACCGCAGCTTTGCCGAAGTGGACCTGCCCAACCTGACCGTCACCGAGGCCAACCCCGCGCATTGGCTGGCGTTCCGGCGCTTCTCCTCGGACCAGGTCGTCGCGTTCAACCGCGCACAAGTCGAGATCTTGCGCGCAAACGCGCCGGGCCGCGACGTGATGCACAACTTCATGGGCTTCTTCACGCAGTTCGATCATCACGACGTCGCGGCGGATATCGATGTGGTGGGATGGGACAGCTATCCGCTGGGCTTCCTCGACAGCTTCCGCTTCAGCCCGGAAGACAAGTTGGCTTACGCCCGGCAGGGCCATCCCGACATCGCCGCATTCCACCACGATCTTTACCGTGGCTGCCGCCCCGACGGAAGGTGGTGGGTGGCCGAACAGCAACCCGGCCCGGTCAACTGGTCGGCGCACAATCCCGCCCCGCTGCCCGGCATGGTGCGGTTGTGGACGCTCGAAGCGATGGCGCACGGCGCCGAACTGGTCAGCTATTTCCGCTGGCGGCAATTTCCCCAGGCGCAGGAGCAGAACCACGCCGGGCTGCTGCGGCCCGACAGCGTGGCGGCGCCTGGGCTGGCCGAGGCGCGCGCGGCGGCGGACGACATTGCCCGGCTCGGCCCCGCGGGCGAGCCCGCGCGCAAAGTGGCGCTGGTGTTCGCCTACGACGCTGACTGGATCACCGCGATCCAGCCGCAGGGCAAGGGACTGTCCGCGCTATGGGCCGCGTTCGATTGCTATTCGTCGATGCGCAGGATGGGGCTCGATATCGACATCGTGCCGTCCGGCCATTCGCTTGATGGCTATGCGCTGTGCGTCATTCCGTGCCTGCCGCACGTTCCGGATAATCTCGTGCGCGAGCTTGCCGGTTTTGCTGGGCAAGTCGTCATCGGTCCACGCAGCGGCAGCCGTACTGCCGAATTTGCGATTCCGCCGGAACTAGCGCCCGGAGTCCTGCAAGGACTCATGCCGATCCGGGTGACGCATGTCGAAAGCCTGCCGCCGGGGCTGATCCACGTCGGGCCGGGCTGGACGATCGAACGCTGGCTCGACCATGTCGAGGGTGACGCGACGGCCGAATTCATCGCCGATGATGGCACGGTCGCGGGCTGGTACCATGGCAACGTCCGCTATCTTGCCGCCTGGCCGGGTGGCGCATTGACCGATGCGGTCCTGGGCCGGGCGACGGCCGATGCGCGTTTGGAGTGGCACGCGCTGCCCGAAGGCCTGCGCTTGCGCCGAGCCGGATCGCGGACATTCGCGTTCAACTACTCCGCGCGCGCGGTCGAGCTACCCGATAGCGTTGGCGGCAATGTGTTGATCGGCGAACGGCTGCTGCCGCCCGCCGGGGTCTGCGTGCTGGACGGCTGAATCAGACCTCGCTGCGCGCCTTGGCCAATGCGCGCGCGATCTCGGCGTAGCGCGCGCGGCTGATGCCATAGGCGGTCAGGATCACCAGCGAGACCAGCGCGAACACCGCCGGGACCGGCCCCCAGATCATCACCAACCGGAACTGCATCGCCCCTGGCAATGCGGTAAGCCCTGAATGCGAAGGATCGTGCGGGAAGCGGATCAGGTCTAGCGCGACGCCCGCGACCATCACGCCAAGGCCGGTCGCAGCCTTGCCGGCAAAGCCCAGCCCGGCGAAATAGAGTCCTTCGCGCCGGTGGCCGTAAAGCAATTCGTGCTCGTCCGCCGCGTCCGCCATCATCGAGGGATAGGCGACCGACACGAAGCCCGTGCCGATCCCGGCGACGAACGAATTGATCTCCATCGCCCGCAGCGCGGTGTCACCGACCGGGTGATAGAGACCGGTCAGCATCAGCCCCTGAATCACCAGCCAGTTGCCGATCAGCAGCAGGAACCCGATGATCACCGCGTGCTTCTTTTCCATCACCTTCTGGAGCAACGGCGCGCCCATTACGCCCAGCAGGATGCCCGCGAGGTAGGCATAGCCGATGAACTGGATCTGCTCGCTGCGGATCTTCCACACGAACACGAAGGCATGGTTGTTGAGGCTCATGTTCACGCCGATCGCCACGAAGGTGACGACCGCCGATCCGAACAGCAGGCGGAAGCTGCGGTTGCCGAAGATTTCGCGCAATTCGCCCGGCAGGCGGCGCAGCGTCGATCCTGGCTTCTGTTCGGGCTGCGGCAGTGCGGCAGCATAGCGCGCGATGCCCAGGCAGCAAAGCGTCAGGCACACCCCCAGCAGCACCGCGACCGCCCGGCCGAAGCCGGGATAGCTGTCTGGCCGTTGCAAGCCACCGTTGGCGAAAAAGCCCGAAAAACCCATCGCGGTCACCACCAACCCGGCAAAGAGCCCGGCGAATGCGCGATAGACGACGATATTGGTCCGCTCGCTGTAGTCCGCGGTCAATTCGGCCCCGAGCGCGATGTAAGGCACGTTGAACAGAGAAATGCAGCTGCGCACTGCCACCGAGAACGTCGCGAGCCACACGAACAGGCCGGACGAGCCCAGTCCACGGGGCGGCGCGAAGAGCAGCGCGATCGCGATCACGATCAGCGGGATCGAGGCAATCATCAGCGGCAAGCGCCGCCCCAGCCTCGATCGCGTGTTGTCCGACCACGAGCCGACCACTGGATCGACCACCGCATCGAACGCCAGGCTGACCGCGAGTGCCGCGCCGACCAGCGTGCCCGAAAGGCCCAGGACGGCCGAATAATAGAAGAAGACGAAGCCGACAGCCACGTCGAAACCTCCGTTCTGCGCGGCTTGTCCAAGGCAATAGGCCAGCTTGACCAGCACCGGGGGCCGCGGCGCGGCGATCAGCGATGGCCGATTCCCGGTCGCGATGGTCATCTCGGCCATTCTGCTTTTTCCCCTGAAATTTCCGGCAATTCCTGAGCCAGGAATGTGTTCACCGCTGCGGCAAAAGTGTCCAGATTCTCCCGTCGGACGTTGTGGCCGGCGCCGGCGATGCCCTGCAAGCGGATCCTCGGATTGATCCGGCCGGCGGTGCCGGCGGCATCCGCGTCGACCATGCTGCCACGCTCGCTATCGCCATGCAGCAACAAGGTGGGCGCACGGATGGCGGCGAATATCTCCTGCCACGACCGATCGAGCGCGATCCGGGCATCGGGATCGACTTGTCGCTTGCTTGAGGCCCAGGCGGGGAATTCGGCGTGGTGCCAGCCGGGCGATTGCGCGCGCCCGACCGCGACGATTTCGGCATCGCTCATCGCCTGCAAGCCCCGCATCTGCTCAGCAAAGCGGGCGCGCCGCTCGGTCAATTCGGCGGGCAAAAGCTGGGGCAGCAATGGCGGGTCTTCGAGGATGAGCGCACGCGTTCGTTCGGGGTACGTGGCCGCGAATCGCGCAGCTGCCAGCGCGCCAACCGAATGGCCCATAATCACAGCCGATTGCAGGCCAAGCCCGTCCATCGCCTCGGCTATGTCACGCGCGGGCTCGAATGCGTCGTTCGCGACGAAGCGGGAACTGCCACCGTGGCCGCGCGCATCGAGCATGACCACGTCGAGCACCGGCGGCAGCAATTCAACCAACCGCGCCCAGCACAGGCCATTGTCGCTCAACCCGTGCGACAGCACCAGCGCCGGACCGGGACCGCCGGTACGATGCCACGCGATGCGCCCGCCGCTGACTGGAACCGTCCCGCTTTGCCAGGCGGCCTCGCTCACCACGCGTAGGCTTCAGGCGCGGGGCCGCAAGGCGGGAAGATCGCGTCGAGCCGCGTTAGCGCCTCGGGCGACAGTTTCAGTTCGGGCACATGGCCCACTGCCGCCAGTTGGTCGATCGTACGCGGGCCGATGAGCGCGGATGTCACGCCCGGCTGGTGCAGTGTCCACGCCAGCGCGACTGCGCTGGGCGTTTCGCCCAGATCGGCGCAAAGCGCTTCGAACCGCACGAGTTGATCGGCGCGCGCCGCGCGGGCATCGGCGATGGCGCCCGTCTGGCGACGATCGCCAGTTTCGCCGGCCCCGGCGAGCAGACCTCCCGCCAGCGGGCTCCACGCCAGCAGGCCAAGCCCGTATTCGGCGCAGGCGGGGATCACTTCCAGTTCGGCGCGGCGTTCGATCAGGTTGTAGAGGCCTTGCTCGGCGACCAGCCCGAGACGGTGGCTGGCTTTGGCCGTTTCGCAGGCCTGCGCGATCTTCCAGCCGGGGAAGTTGCTCGATCCGGCGTAGATGATCTTGCCTTGCGCCACCAGCCGGTCGACCGCCTGCCAGATTTCGTCCATCGGCGCGGCGCGGTCGATGTGGTGAAACTGGTAAAGGTCGACGTAATCGACGCGCAACCGGCGCAGGCTGGCGTCGCAGGCCATGATGATGTGCCGGGCCGACAAGCCGCGATCGTTGATGTCGGCAGACATCGGTTCGTAAACCTTGGTCGCCAGCACGATCCGATCGCGCCGCGCGGGATCGCGCGCCAGCCAGGTGCCGAGCATGGTCTCGGTCGTGCCGACGCCGCCATCCCCGCCGTACTGGTTGGCGGTGTCGATGAAATTGATGCCGAGGTCGATTGCGGAATCAAGGATGGCGTGGCTGTCCGCCTCGCCAGTGCGCGGGCCGAAGTTCATCGTGCCCAGGCACAGTTCGCTGACCTTGAGTGCGGTTCGGCCGAGACGACGGTGGTTCACGTCACGGCGCCCACAGCGTCGCACCGGTCACCAGCGGTGCGCCCGAATCCGCCACGCAAAAGCGGCTGAGATATTGCGCGCGCGACGAAAGCTGCTTGTGTTCGGCAAAGCCGATGCCCGGCACGATCGGTTCGTGGAACCACGGCGCGTAGAATTCCAGGTTGGGGATCGCGCGCATTTCATCGGAAACATTGGGCGTGCCACCGTGCCATGCACGCACGTCGCGCACCATGATCGCGCCGGCCGGCGCCGGGCAGACGGTGCTGAGCCGCATCCATTCGGGCTCGTCCTCCAGCGTCGGGATCGGTGCGCGCGAATGCTGGGTGCCGGCGATCTGCCGGGTCGGCCCGTTGAGCGGGGTGATGTCCTGCGGCAGGAAATTGACGCAGACGTAAGGGCACGGCAGGTCGCGGACGGTCATCTGCCCGCGGGGATCGACGAAGGCGCTGAACGGCGATTGCTCGGTGCTGCGCCAGTCGCCCACGTCAGAATGCAGTGGCTGGTAGCCGAGCGCGCCGGGCAGGCAGAAATCGCCGCTCGCCGCGCGCAAGGCATAATGCGGTGATCCGAAAATCGCGCTGACCAGGTCATCGACAAACGGCACTTCGAGCATCATCTGCCATTCGGGCCGGTGTAACTGGCTGCGGGTCAGGCTCGATCCGCCGAATGAATAGCGGTGTGAACCGCGGTTGCCGTTGCGCGCGGTATCGAGTGCCAGGATCTCGGCGGCGACTTCATCGCAGCCGCGCTTGAGAAAGTCGGTTTGCTCGGGGTTCAGCACATCGGCGATCACCACGAAGCCGTCGCGGCGGAACAGCTCGACCGCGCGCGCCATGTCTGCGGGTCGCAAGACGTCGAGGCCCTTGAGGCCGTTGTTCGCTGCAAGGTGCGCGCGTATCGCAGCGATATCGAGTTCAACCAATTTGTCGTTTCCGGAATTGGGCCAGGGATTGTGTACTTTTTCCGACATTCCGAATCAGGCCCCGACCGGTTGCAGGATTTCGGCCATGTTACCGAAATAGAACGCGTCGAGCACCGCTGGATCGCAGTTGGTCATTGTTTCCTCGAACTTGCCGATCGGGTCGGCCGAGCCTTCGGGGTGCGGATAATCGGATGCGTAGACCAGCATTCCTGACCCGACCTGGTCGATCACCCAGCCGACCGGCTCGCCCGCGAACGGCGCAACGCGGATGTGCCGCCGGGCGGTTTCCGACGGCGCCTCGGCAAAGGGGCGCAACCGCTTGAACACGCCGGCGGTGAAATCGAGCATCTTCAGCCAGCCGGGAAGCCAGATGCAGCCATGCTCCATCGATATCACGCGCAAGGCGGGGTGCCGTTCGAACACGCCGTCGAAAATCATCGCGCCCAGGAACAATTGCACCGAATTGGCGATGGTGAGCACGCCCACTTCGCCGGCAGGGGCATCGTCGCCGATTTCGTGGAACACGCGGCCGTTGTTGCGGAAGCTGGGCGAAACCGGATCGTAATGGCCGTTGAGCGCCACGTGCGAGACCACCGGGATGCCGCATTCGACGAACTTCGCCCACACCGGGTCGAAGTCGCGATGGGTGTAGGATCGCGCGGCATCGTTGCTCTCGTTGGTGTCGATCGCGAAGGTGTAGCAGCCGTCGGTGAGGCCCTCCGCCATGATGTCGAGCGCCCGTTCCTGCCCGAACCCGAGCGGGATGTAGCCCACCGCGCGCATCCGTCGATCGTGCTGGCAGAACCGGCCCATCGCGCGATTGAGCGCGCGCGTGCCGGCTTCGCGCACCGCAGGATCGGGGTCGTTATAGAACTGGTGGAAGGTGAAGGTGGGCAGGATCAGTTGGATTTCATAGCCGAACAAGTCGAGCGCGCGCGACCGCTCGGCCGGATCGAATGCGCCGAGCCGGCCCCAGCCGACTTGCGTATTGTCGAGGATCTGCGCCTCGAAACGCGCGGCCAGCGCGGGATCGGACTGCCGGGCGGCGTGCTGCTCGCGCCCCAGTTCGAGCCGTTCGCGCTTCTGGATCACCGGCTTCTGGTCGAGCATCGAAGGGATCGCCGCCTTTTCGGCCTCGGTGGCGGTCTGGTAGAGGAAATCCTCCAGCTCAATCAGGTGGCTGTCCACATCGATGATCCTGCGCTGTCCGGCGTATGTCATGAGCTGCCCTCCCCTCCCGATGTCGCGAAGAGCGGCAGCAGCCCGCCCAATTGCGCGACTCAGTTTGCTTAATATATAAAACGTCAATAGTGGAGATGGCCGCGGTGGTCAATCCCAACCTTTGCCCACGCGGATGCTGGGCAAAGGGTCTGACGGTCATGGATGCAAGCGTTCCAGCTCAAGCCCCGTCGCCCACCGCCTTTGAAAGCCCCTCCAGTATTCCGGCTGCGCAGCGGAGGCCACAGTGTCACCAGGCATCTCTCCGGGAGCTAGCGGCCAGCTTCCGAGACTCGCGACAGCAGTCGGTACGTCGAGATATGGCGCAAGCTCAACCTTCTGCTTGAGATGAAGATCGAGGAATGCGGTGACAAAATGCTGATTGATGGCGTTCAGCCGGTCGCTGCGCCAGACCGGTTCGGTCAGGAATTCGTAAGCCGCGAAGGGCACATCGTCGGTCAGATCGAAGGGATCGCCGATGATGTTGTGGCGCGCTTCGCGATAGGTCAGCAAGCGCCGATCGCTATTGGTGAGACTTTCGAACAGCCAACGGACGCCGTTCGTGTGGTCGACGACATCGTCTTCGCTGCCTGAAAC
>NZ_JANXWG010000120.1 GCF_025351285.1 Novosphingobium sp. | reverse complement strand
ACACGTACAAATCGCTGTTCGACGGCCTTGCAGGGCTCGCTGCCCAGCATGGCCTAGTCATGACCTGCTATGTCGACGACGTCACGATGTCTGGCCCCGGCGCATCGCGCACGGTCCTCCATGAAGCGCGATCGGCGATCTTCAAGGCGGGCCTGCGGGCGCACAAGGATCGGTCATTCACGGGAGACACTGTGAAGATCGTGACGGGCGTTGTGGTCGGTCCGGACGGCATCGCGCTTCCTTTTTCCCGCTGGCAGAACATCAGCCTTGCGGCGCGCGAGATTGCGGCATGTTCGGATGACTTCCAAAAGCTGCGACTTTATCCCAAGTTGGTTTCCCGCCTTTATGAAGCGGCACAGATCGATGCCCGTTGCCGTTCACGTGCCGAGTTCCATCATGGTCAATGGCGGGATCTCAAGCGTCGGGTCGCTTCGGGCGCGCTGGTGATGGCCGCTGTAGCCAAATCAGCCTAGCGGTTGACGGAGCTGTCCTAACGCGACGACGGAATGGCCGGTCTTGTCGCACCTGCCGTTCGCCGAGCCTGACGTGAGTGGCAGTCTCGTCCCACGGGCCGTCATTCCACGCAGAGCCGATGGTGGCCGCCGGCCACGAAGCCCCCAATTACTGACGGGCCCGGCCCAAACGGATGAAACAGGCCATTCGTTGAGCAGAGAGAAGCAAACCCGCTCGCGCAATTCTCCGCACCCTAGCGCCCGGCGCAATATTCTGCCCACGCGGACATGAGCTCGCGCCGCTTATCGAGTGCACGTCCACGGCGGTAAGCAAGCTCGACCGAAGAGCCCACGGTATGGGCCAGCGCCATTTCAACTTCTTCACGCCCGAACTGTGTAGTGTCGCCGGCCCAGTCCCGGAACGACGAGCGAAAGCCGTGAACGGTGATGTCGCCTCGATCCATGCGCTTGAGCAATTGCGAAAGCGCCATGTCGGATAATGTTCCGCCACGCGGTGCTGGAAACACCACATCGGTAGGCTTGAGGCCGTCTTCACGCACCGTTGCCAACACGGCCATCGCATCGTCGCTCAGCGGTACCTCATGGGTTGCCGACGCTTTCATGCGATCGGCGGGGACGGTCCATAGCTTCTTGTCGAGATCTAGTTCGCCCCAGGTCATACCACGTGTCTCACCCGATCGGGCGGCGGTGAGGATTGTAAACTCCAGGGCACGCGCCGCAACAGCTGGCCGTTTGCGCAGTTCGATCATGAACGCAGCGATGTCCGCAAACGGCAGCGCAGAATGATGTTTGACGCCAACCTTGCTGCGGTTGGGCAACAACAGATCGAGGTGGCCGCGGCCTCTGGCTGGGTTATCGCCGCCGCGAAGGCCTCTCGCCTTGGCGGCATCCAAGACGCGTTCGATGCGCCCGCGAACCCGCGACGCCGTCTCGGCCTTGGTCAACCAGATAGGTGTGAGCACAGCCAAGATGTCATCGGTCGTGACAGCTGCAATCGGCAAATCCGCTAGTGGCTTGGCATAAGTGTCCAGCGTGTTGCGCCATTGCTGGCGATGCTTGGGATTTTTGAACCCTCCCTCGATGCTGGCAACCAATTTCTTGGCAAACGAACCGAAGGTGACGACATTGGACTTGATGGACGTTTCGCCAGCTTGATCCCCTTTCGCTAGCTTTCGCTGGGCCTTCGCCGCCATACGGTCGCTTATCGGATTGACGCCATCGATTAACTGAAGGCGTATTTTCAACGCCATCTCCCGAGCCTTGGCCAAGGGCACGTCCAGTGACGATCCTAACCCGAGCTCAAATCGCTTTCCGTCCAGGCTGCCGATGTAAAACCATGACCGGCCAGATTCCCGCACACGCAGGTAAAGACCCCCGCCGTCGGAATAGACCCCTGGCTTCGTGAATGTGGCGACCTGTCTAGCCGTGAGTTTGTTACGCGCGCGCGAGGGCATATGGCGGCACTAAGCTGCTTGCAGCTCGAGTCAACCATAAACCCAGCCATAAAATAAAACGCGGCTCGTGGCGGTTTTAGGCGATCTCTGGCGGCGCACCGCGAACGTCCAAATAAGCGCAAACCCTCGCAAAACCTCACGTTTTCCCGTGCGCTCCGGTTCGTTGAAGTTCGCTGATGTGCAGGGATCTGGCGGAGACGGAGGGATTCGAACCCTCGGTACCGGATTTACCAGTACGACGGTTTAGCAAACCGTTGGTTTCAGCCACTCACCCACGTCTCCGGATTGCGACAGCCGGCGCGCTATAGCGAGGCGAAGGGCGGGCGGCAAGTGCGATCGGCATGTGTTCTGATCGGGCCGTGTTTGCCCGCCAAACGCGGCAAAACCGGTCTTCCGGCTGGCTGTCCATGCCGTCTGGCGCGTTTTCGACTCGGCTCATCGCCGGTTCATTGCCGGTCCGCAACTTGTGGATTCCACTGCGCAATGCGGGATTGCGTCCTGGCCGGCGGGTATGCTCGCGCGGCGGGGTGGGCCTGGATCGAGGGACGGACTGATAATGACACGTTTTCGCAAAGCATCTCTGCTGCTGGCATGCGTTGCCATGACGATGGCGTCTGCGGGCAATGCGCAAGTTCAATCAATCGATCCGAACCGGGCGATCGACGGCGACTTGTCATCGAACGCGGCCCGCCCGGCGCCCAGCGCACCCCGGAGTTCGCAGCAGAGTTCGCCCCAGAGTTCGGCGGGCGCGGAGTTCGCCCGACCGGCCTACTCAGAGCCCGGCACCACTCCTGCTTTGCCGGCCGATCCGCAAGCGCAACCTTCGATCGATGCAGGGCCGGCGCCGGTTGCGGCCGTACCACCTTCGCCCGGGTCCGCAGGCTTCGATTGCGGTTCGACTTCGCCCGGGCAGCAAACGGCCTCGGCCGCCGGCATGCCGGGTTCGGTGCCGGCGAACACGACTTACCGCGAGGATGATCTGATCGGTGCGGCGCAAGGCGTGTTCGGCAAGGGCGCCAAGGGCGTTGCCGACATCATCCACGATCTGCTGCGCAAGCAGGGCGAGCCGGTCGGATATATCGTCGGGCGCGAAGCGGGAGCCGCATTTGTCGTGGGCCTGCGCTATGGTTCGGGTACGCTGTGCCACAAGATCGAGGGGCGGCGCCCGGTGTACTGGACCGGGCCTTCGATCGGCTTCGATGCCGGCGCCAGCGGGGGAAGCACGTTCGTGCTCGTCTACAACCTCTACGACAGCGAGAACCTGTACAAGCGCTTCGCGGCTGGCGAAGGGCAGGCCTTCCTGATCGGCGGATTCAACGCCAGCTACTTGCGGCGCGGCGACGTGGTGCTGATCCCGATCCGCGCCGGCGTGGGGCTGCGGCTGGGCGTGAACGGCGGCTATATGAAGTTTTCGCGGAAGCAGAACTGGATGCCGTTCTAGTGCGTTGATCGGCGCTGGAGGGCGGTGCCGCTTTCGCATGCCAGTCCCACAAGAAAGGCCGCCGGGGTGAACCGGCGGCCTTCGTGTTTCGGTCGTTGCAAGATCAGAAGCTGGCGGTGATCGATCCGACTGCGACGGTCTTGGCCGGGCGGTGCCAGTAGTTCGAGCAAGTGGAGATCGAGAAGCCCAGGCCGGCGCACGATGGTGCCGAAACGAACGCCCGGTCGGTATCCGAACGGCTGATGTTGGTGCCGACGACCGAGAGGTCGAAAGTCAACGCCTTGTACTTGTACGACACGCCCGCGGTGTAATCGATGTACTGCTTGCCATAATCGAACCCGCCACCGGTGTGGCCCAGGTGCGTGTGCAGCGTGATCGGGGTTTTCGCAGGAGAGAACGACAGCTCGCCGAAAACATACGTGTTCGAACGCTGCGCCGACGAGAAGTTCAGGTTGAACACCTTCTGCGCGGGCGCGAAGTTGACGCCAACCTTGGCGGTAACGGGGCCATAGGCCTTCACCACGTCGCCATAGATTTCGTAGTAGTTGCCCGCGGGGAAGCCCGGGTAGATGTAGCCATAGAGACCGCCGTCGAGCGTGACGCCGGCCACTGAATGGCTGTAGCCGCCCCATACGTCGATTTCGGTGCCGCCGATGGCGATCGGGGTGCTGTTGGCGGTTGCGCTCGATCCCCAGAACGCGACGTAGAAGCCCGACTTGTGCGTCAGCGTGGCGGTGGCCTGCACGACCGGCTTGTTGTCGGACTGGGCAAGGCCGCGGAAACGATATTGCGAAACCACCGAAGCAGCGCCGGTGATGGTTACGTCTGGCGGAGGCGCGGTTGGCGCGTCATCGGCAAAGGCCGGTGCGGTGAAAGCCAGTGTGCCGACTGCAAAAGCAGTGGCGGCGGCAAAGCGGGAGAACAATTTGGTCATGGAACACCCTCATAGTGAAAAAGGGTTCCTTCCTGCGCTTCCGACTTTCCCCCTCTGTTGATGGGTGGGAATGTGTTCGGAAGAATTTTTGATTGCCACACAATGCTGCGTTGCACAACCAATTCAGGCAAGAGTACTGCGCAAATGGTCGATTCAAGCATCTAGTGTTGCGAGCCAGACACACCTTGCACCACGGCCAGCGCGGTTTTGCCTTGCCCTTTCGGGGTGCCCGGAGCATTGCGCGCCCGCAGATTGCCGCCATGCGGCGAGCCTGGCCGCCCAAGACGCAACAGCCCTGACGAGACCCGGACCATGTTTGAAAACCTTGTGGCGCAGCCCGCCGATGCGCTGCTTAACCTGATCAAGCTGCACAACGCCGATCCGCGCGTGGACAAGATCGATCTGGGCGTGGGCGTGTATCGTACCGGGCAGGGCGATACCCCGGTGTTCGCGGCGATCAAGCAGGCCGAGGCCAAGCTGCTCGCCACGCAGGATTCCAAGGCTTATCTGGGGCCAGAAGGCGATATGGGCTTCGTCCACGCGCTCAAGCCCTACATCTTCGGCGCCAAAGATTCGGATGGCGCGGTTAACATGGCGCGGATCGAGGGCATGCAGGCGCCCGGCGGCACCGGCGGCGTGCGGTTGGCGATCGACCTGGCGCGGCGTGCAGGCATCAAGCGCGTGTGGATGGGCACGCCGAGCTGGCCCAATCACGCGCAGATCGTCGCCGCCTCGGGGCTCGAACTCAAGACTTTCAGCCACATGACCAACGCCGGCACCGCCGATCTCGATGCGTTGCTGGGCGCGCTGCGCGACTCCGATCCCGCCACCGATGCGGTGCTGCTCCATGGTTGCTGCCACAATCCCACGGGAGTCGATTACACGCCGGCACAGTGGGACCAGATCGCTGCGCTGTTCGGCGAAACGGGCGTGCTGCCGATCCTCGACCTGGCGTACCAGGGGCTCGGCCACGGCATGGAGGAAGACGCTTATGGCGTGCGCAAGGTTTGCGCCGCAGTGCCCGAGGCGCTGATCGCCTATAGCTGCGACAAGAACTTCGGCATGTATCGCGATCGCGTCGGCGCGTTCTACGTGATGACCCGCGATGGCGCCGATCTCGAGAAGGCGCTGTCGAACGGCGCGGCGATCGCGCGCGCAAGCTGGTCGATGCCACCCGATCACGGCGCGGCGGCGGTGCGGCTGATCCTTGAAGATGCGGCGATGACGGCCGTATGGCTCGACGAACTCGACACGATGCGCGCACGAATGCGCCAGGTGCGCGAACGGCTGGCGGCGGCGGGCAGGATCGGGCCGATCGACATGGTTGCGGTGGGCGCGCAAAGCGGGCTGTTCTCGATGCTGCCGCTCAACGCAGAGCAGATCATGACGCTGCGTTCCAAGCACGGCATCTACATGGCCGGATCGGGCCGGATCAACATCGCCGGGCTGACTGTGGGCAATATCGAAGCGTTCATCGGGGCGCTGGCGGATGTTACAGCCTGATTTCGACACCTGGCGTCAGCCCACGCTGACCGGCGAGGGGCTGCTGCTGCGGCCGCTGGCGCCCCAGGACTGGGATGCGCTCTACGCGGTGGCGTCCGACCCGCTGATCTGGGAACTGCACCCCGCGCACGATCGCTGGCGCGAGCCGGTGTTCCGCGACTTTTTCGCCAATGCGCTGAAGTTCAAGGGCGCGGTCGTGGTGATCGACCTGGCGAACGAAGCGATCATCGGCTCGTCGCGCTGGCAGGGGTTCGACCCCGAACGCTCGTCTGTCGAGATCGGCTGGACGTTTCTTGCGCGCAAGGCGTGGGGCGGAACCTGGAACCGCGAATTGAAGCGGCTGATGATCGGCCACGCGCTTCAGCATGTCGAACTGGTCGAATTCCAGGTCGGCGAGGCTAACGTGCGCAGCCGCCGCGCGCTGGAAAAGATTGGCGGACGACTGACCGATCGCACGAGCGTGGTCGACATGGCCGACGGTCCGGTGCGCCACGTGATCTACGAGATCACCCGCGATAGCTTCGCCAACGGACCGTTAGCCGGCCTGTAGCGCCTGCATCCGCTTGAGGTAGCGCGCCAGCACGTCGATTTCGAGGTTGACCGCATCACCCGGCGCCAGGTTGCCCAGCGTGGTCACGTGCGCGGTGTGCGGGATGATGTTGAGCCCGAAATGCGCAGTGCCGTCGGGCTGGTCGGTCACTTCGTTGACCGTGAGCGAAACCCCGTCGATCGTCACCGAGCCCTTGGCGGCGATATAAGGCGCAAGCGCTTTCGGCGCGGCGATGCCCAGCCGGTGCGAATCGCCTTCGGGGCAGACGCCCACCACGTGACCGACCGCATCCACGTGGCCGGTGACGATATGCCCGCCCAATTCGTCACCCAGCTTGAGCGCGCCCTCCAGGTTGATTTCGCGGCCGACGTGCCACTGCGACGGTGCGGTGTGCGCGATCGTCTCACCCGAAACGTCTACCGTAAACCAGGCGTCGCCAGCCACTCCGCCGCGGTCGATCACGGTCAGGCACACGCCCGAGCACGCGATCGACGCGCCGATCGCGATCCTGGCCGGGTCGAACGGACAAGCGATCGTCACGCGCGCGTCGCCGCGCTGGTCGATCTTGGCGATGTGGCCCTTGGCGGTGATGATTCCGGTGAACATGGTGGCCTCTCTAGCGGGTCCGCTCGTAGACTTCGAGATGGTCGCTGCCAAGCCGGCGGGTCTGGGTCATGCGCCAAAGGCCATGCGCGGGATCGAGCGAGGTCAGACCGATATCGCCCACACTCGGCCGCCCGCCGCCGATCACGATCGGCGCGCGGTACAACAGCAGCCGATCGACCAGATCGGCACGCAGGAACGCAGCGCCCGCGCCTGCGCCACCTTCAACCATCAGGTATTGCGCGTCACCGAAGGCTGCGGGCGCCTTCAGGTCCGAAACCGCTGCCCAGCCCTCGGGCACATTGCCGCGCGTAAGCACGAACCGTCGCGGGCTGCGGTGTTCCAAACCCGCCAATCGCACATCGAGCATCGGCGAATCGGCGCGCAAAGTGCCGCCACCGACCAGGATCGCATCGGCGCACGCACGTTCAAGATGCGCGTGCGCGCGCGCCTCTGGCCCGGTGATCCATTTGCTGGTCCCGTCGGCCAGTGCGATGCACCCGTCGAGCGAGGTCGCCAGCTTGAGCGTGAGGTGCGGCCGACCAGCCGATGCGCGCATGAGATAGCCGACCAGGCTGGCTCTGGCTGCCGCGCGGGGCAACACCTCCACTGTGATCCCGGCTTCGCGCAGCGCGGCGATGCCGGTGCCGGCGGTGCGCGGGTCGGGGTCTTCGCATCCGACCACTGCGCGTGCGATCCCGCTGGCGATCACAAGGCTGGTGCACGATGGCCCGCGCAGGCTGCGGTGCGCGCAAGGTTCAAGCGTCACGTAAAGCGTGGCACCGCGTGCGGCTTCGCCCGCGGCCGCGAGGGCCACGGCTTCGGCATGCGGGCGTCCTCCGGCATGCGTCCACCCGCGCGCAATCACCCGGCCCTTGGCCACCACAATCGCGCCCACGCCGGGGTTGGGCCGGCTCAGCGGGCGGGCGCGACCGGCCAGCGCCGCGGCGGCATCGAGCCAGTCTGCATCACTGCGCGGCGCCATGGTCAGGCCGGGCAGCGGCGCTTCATTTGACAAGATGTTTGCGCAGGAGCTCTGCGTTGAAGGCGTCGTATTTGCGCTTGGCCTCGGCGCGCTCGGCATTGCCGCGTTCGATGGCTTTGCGGGTGTCCATGTTCAGCGCATCGCCCATCGCCTTGTAGTTCGCGCGGATCTGGGCATCGTCGGCCTCGTCCTGCGCTTCTTCGGCGCGGGCCTTCTTGGTCGCCTCGATGTTCTCACGGCGGATCTGCGCGTCGCTGCGGCCGGGCAGGAAGCTGGGGAAATAGGTCACTTCGGGCAGTTTGGGCAGCCCCGCATATTTTTCCGAGGTGATCAGGCTGAACACCGCAAACGTGGCCGCCGCAGACAGCGCAAGAAAGCCCAGGCGATGCGGACGCGGCGCGCGGATGTAGCCGATCACATCGCCCACTGCGCCCACGGGGGAGATTTTCTGAAAGAAGCCGCTCATATCCGATCAGATAGGGAGTGCGCGCGCCGTTGGCCAGCCCGCGCATCCATCACCCAATATCATCCAGGCTCAGCAGCGAGGCGTTGCCCCCCGAACTGGTGGTGTCGGTCGATGTCACCCGTTCGACGCAGAAGCGCGGCAGGTAATGCGGCCCGCCGGCCTTGGGACCGGTGCCCGACAAGCCTTCGCCACCGAACGGCTGGCTTCCCACTACCGCGCCGATCATCGAGCGGTTGACGTAGAGGTTGCCGACTTGCGCAGCCGCCTCGACCATCTCGGCCACCCGCGCGATGCGGCTGTGAAGGCCCATGGTGAGCCCGAACCGCTTGGCGTTGATCGCCGCGATCGTTGCGTCGAGCGTGCCCGGCTTCCACGTGCAGACGTGGAGCAGCGGCCCGAACCATTCGGCGGTGAGGTCATCGAGCGAATCGATGCGGATCACGGTCGGCGGCACGAACAGCCCCGCATCCGGCAAGTCTTGCGGTATTGGCACGGTCTTGACCACGCGCGCGGCCTGGCTGGCGGCATATGTCATCAGCCGGGTATAGGCGGGCTCGTCGATCACGGGACCGAGGTCGGTAGCGGGATCGGCCGGATCGCCGATCACCAGCGTGTCCATCGCGCCCGCCAGCATCTCCAGCGTCCGTTCGGCCACGTCCTCCTGCAACACCAGCAGCCGCAGCGCCGAACAGCGCTGGCCGGCCGAACGGAATGCCGAAGTGACCACATCGCGCACCACTTGTTCGGTCAGCGCGGTCGAATCGACGATCATCGCGTTGATCCCGCCGGTTTCGGCGATCAGCGGCACGATCGGGCGGGCATCGTCCTCCAACAAGATGCGCGCGATGCGCTTGGCGGTGGCGACCGAACCGGTGAAGGCCACGCCGGCAATGCGCGTATCCGCAACCAGCGCGCCGCCGACTTCGGCCCCGCCAACCGCGATCCGCAACGCGCCTTCGGGCACCCCGGCCTCGTGCGCCAGCGCCACTGCCCAGCGGCCGATCGCTGGAGTCTGCGGTGCGGGCTTGGCTACCACGGTGTTGCCGGTAACCAGCGCAGCGGTGACTTGGCCCAGAAAGATCGCCAGCGGGAAGTTCCACGGCGCGATCGCGGCCCACACCCCGCGCGGCGCCATGCGCAGCACATTGGCCTCTCCGGTCGGGCCGGGGAGCGGCAGCGGCGCCATCAGCGCGCGTGCCTGGCGAGCGTAGTACCGGCAGAAATCGGCGGCCTCGCGCACTTCGGCCAGCGCGTCGGGCACGGTCTTGAACGCCTCGTGCGCGAGCAGCGCCATCGCTTCGAGGCGGCGCTCCTCAATGAGATCGGCCAGCCGTTCGAGCACCGCCGCGCGCGCGTCGACCGGGGTGGCAGCCCACGCCGGGAAGGCGACTGCGGCCTGCCCGATCAGCGCATCGACCCGAGTTTCGACCTCCGCGTGCGTATCGGGCGCCGTCGCCAGCTTCGCGCGCAAATCCGCCAGCACCGCGCGATCATTGAGGTCGATCCCCGCCGAATTCCCGCGCACCGGCTCGAACAAGTCGCTCGGCGCGGGGATAGATGGATGCTGCATCCCCCGCCCGCTGCGCGCCTTCTCCACCGGATCGGCGAGCAGTTCGGCCTCGCTGACATCGGCTTCGGCGAGCTGATGGACGAAGCTCGAATTCGCGCCGTTCTCCAGCAGCCGCCGCACCAGATAGGCCAGCAAATCGCGGTGCCCACCGACCGGCGCATAGACCCGGCAGCGGTAACCGCGTTGGCGCACCAGGTCCTCGTACAGCCCGTCGCCCATGCCGTGCAGCCGCTGAAATTCGAAGCCATCCTTCGGCTTGCCCAGCGCGGTTGCCCAGTCGACGATCGTCGCCACGGTGCGCGCATTGTGGCTGGCGAAGGCCGGCTCGATATGCGGGCTGACCAGCAATTCGCGCGCGCAAGCCAGGTACGACACGTCGGTGTGGACCTTGCGGCTGAACAGCGGATAGTCGGTCAGCCCCTGTTCCTGCGTCGCCTTGATTTCGCTGTCC
This sequence comes from Novosphingobium sp., assembly GCF_025351285.1. GTDB lineage: Bacteria > Pseudomonadota > Alphaproteobacteria > Sphingomonadales > Sphingomonadaceae > Novosphingobium. The sequence continues at coordinate 7,435 of NZ_JANXWG010000120.1, read as the reverse complement.
CAGTACGCGCCCTTGACCAGCCGCACGCGCATCGTGCGCCCGGTGGCGGCGCCCAAAGCATCGGCCCATCGGCACACCGCGGTGGCGCGCTTCGAATAGGCCTGCACCGCCATGCCCAGGCCATCCCACTTCGCCAGCGCGGGATCGGCCGCCACTTGCGCGATCAGATCGAGGCTGAGGTCGAGCCGCTCGCTTTCCTCGGCATCCACCGTCAGCGCAATGTTTGCCGCCGCCGCCGCACGCGCCAACCCAAGCAGGCTATCGGCCAGTGCAGGCAGGCAGCGATCGGCTTGCGCGGCTTCGTAGCGCGGATGCAGTGCCGAAAGCTTGACCGAAATCGAGTGACCCGCTTCAGCCGAGCGCCCCACCGCCGCAATCGCGCCGTAGTACGATTCGAGATAGCGGCCTGCGTCCTCATATGTGCGCGCGCCTTCGCCCAGCATGTCGAAGCTGGCGGTAAAGCCCTTGCGATCGCGGTGGCGCATCCTGGTGATGGCCTCGTCGATGGTGCGTCCCATCACGAAGGTTTCGCCCATTAGCCGCATCGCCGCGCCCACCGCTTGCCGCACGAACGGTTCGCCGCTGCGCGCCACCAGCCGCCGCAGCACCCCCGATTGCGGTTCTGCCCCGATCACCGCGCGGCCGAGCACCAGCCCCCAGGTGGCCGAATTGACCAGCATCGAGGAGGATTTGCCCGAATGCGCGCGCCAGTCGGCCTCGCCGATCTTGTCGGCGATCAGCAGGTCGGCGGTCTCGGTATCGGGCACGCGCAGGAACGCTTCGGCCATGCTGAGCAGCGCCAGGCCCTCGTCGCTGTCCATGCGGTATTCGGCCATGAAACGATTGACCCAGCCGCTCGCCTGGCCCTTGCGCAAAGCCTCGATCAGCGCGCGCCCTTCGCCCAGGATGGCGCGCTCGCTCTTGGGATCGACCGGGATTGCGGCGATCAGCGGCGCCATGACCTCGGGTTCGGCCAACCGGTGAAGGCGGCGCATCTGGTTGCGGGCGAGGTACATTGCGGGCGTTTCCATGACCTGCCGCCTAGCTTGATCCGGTTTCATTTGCGACCGGATAGTTGATGTTACCCGAACGCTGCGTAAAGCCCCCGGCCTTCGTTTTTGAGCCAGGCGTTTGCGGCCGCAAGATCATCATCGTAGATCAGCGCCAGCTTCGCGTGAAACGCCGCGCTGTGATCGAAATGCGCCAGATGCGCGACTTCGTGTGCAACGACCGAGCGGCGCACCGCATCGGGCGCCATGATCAGCCGCCAGTTGAGCCGGATCGACCGATCGGAAGAACAACTGCCCCAGCGCCGCTGCGCGCGGCTGAGCATCAGACGCGGTGCGGCCTCGCCGGCGCGCGCGCAGAAGTGGGCCAGGTCATCGGCGAACAGGCGCCTCGCTTCGGCTTCCAGCGCGCGTTGCAGGCGCGGCCCCAGCGAATTGCCTGGTCCGCCAAGCTCGATGCGGTCGGCCAGGATTTTCGGGCGCCGCGGCAGCGTTTCAGCCCAGGTGATGGTGAGCAGCGCGCCGCGGAACGGCACGTCCGCGCCCGGCTGGATCACTGTGGGCTGCGGCTGTGCTGCAAGGTGCTGCGCCAGCCATTCGGAGCGACTGTGCGCGAAGTCCTCGGCATCGCGGACCCGGCCCCACTGCGGGATCGAAACGCGTACTTCGCGGCCATCGGGCGAAAGCCGCAACGACATCTGCCGCGCGTTCGCCAGCTTGCGGATCACCAAGGGAAGTTTCTGTCCGGCAATTGCGATCGTGCGGGGCGCGGGTTTCGCCTTGGGGCTGGCCGTGGTGGCGGCCAGCCAGGTGGGGCGCGCCCAGTCGGGCAGCCAGGCTGATGGCTTCCGCTCAGCCATCGTCGTCGACCGTCCAGATCGCGCGTTCTTCGACGATGTGGTTTTCAAGCGGGCCGGCAACCACTTCGCTGATCGCGCGGCCGATCACCGATGCGCCGGCGCGGCGCACGGCGTCGCGATCGCCCGAAATCAGGTAGTGCCATTCGGGCAGCGGCAGGTCGCGCGCGCGCAAAGTGTAAGCGCAAGTGGCCGGCAGCCAGCGGACTTGCGCGGCCAGGCGCGGGGTCAGCCGCAGGCAATCGGGCACTTGGCTGCGGCGGTGGCGATAGTCCGAACAGCGCGCGGTCTTCAGGTCGAGCAGCCGGCAGGCGACATTGGTGCCAACGATCGCGCCGGTGTCCTCGTCCTCCAGCTTGTGCAGGCAGCACTTGCCGCAGCCGTCGCACAGCGCTTCCCACTGGTCGCGCGAAAGGGTTTCGATCGGCCGCTCCCAGAAGCGATCCACCGACTCCGCAGGGGGTGTGGTGGGCGGCATCAATGGACCCATTTCGCCAATTCGGCCGCAACCGCGGCGCCGTCCTTGTCCGAAGGCAGCAGCGCGATGGGTTTGCCGGCGCGGTCCATCAGGTAGGCAGCGCGGCTGTGGTCCATGAGGTAGTTGCCCGGTATCTTGCTGTCATGCCGGGCGTAATAAACCTTCCACGTGCTCGCCGCAGCGGCAATCTGCGCCGGCGTCCCGGTCAGCCCGATCAGTTCCGGGCCGAAGTTGGCAGTGTATTCGCCGACCTTCTGCGGAGTGTCGCGCTCCGGATCGATTGTCACGAACATCGGCTGCACGTCCCTGGCCAGCGCCGGACTGGTCTTCGCAAAAGCGTGGTAGCCCTGCATCAGGTGTTGCAGATCGAGCGGGCAGACATCGGGACAGAAGCTGTAGCCGAAGTAGACGATTCGCCACTTGCCCGCAAAATCGTTGAAGCGAACGGTCTTGCCCGACTTGTCCACCAAGGCGAAATCACCGCCGATCGTGGCGCCCGCAAGCGGTGGTTCCTCGACCGGACCGCTGCAAGCTGCCAGCGGCGCCATCAGCAACGCCAGCGCGGCAAGCGCGCGAACATGAGGGCGGTTGGCGATAGGTCGTGGAGCGGGTTCGGGGCTGGGCATGGCGGGCCGGTTCATGCTCTGCTAAGCGGTGCCTTGCAAGGTCGGATCGGTGCGGCTGCACCTGCGTTGCAGGGCGTTTGCGGATCATGGGTAACGAAATGGGGCTGCCACCTTTCGAGGGGCCGCCGCGACAGGAGATACAGGGGTGCACAAGCGTTTTCCGGGGCTGATTTGCGCAATGTCCGGGTTGGCAGTGGCTGGCCTGGCAGCGGCGGGCCTCATGGTTCCGGCCCCGGCCCACGCCCAGTTTTCGGACAGCTACAAATTCCTTGAATCGGTGCGCAAGAAAGAAGGCGACAAGGTCGTCGATGCACTGGCGGTGCCGGGCTCGACGATCATCAACACCCGCGATTCGTCGAACGGACAAACCGCGCTGCACATCATGACGCAGATGCGTGACAGCACCTGGATGAAATATCTCATCGCCAAGGGCGCCAACGTGAATGCCCGCGATTTCAAGGGGGTAACCCCGCTCGAAACCGCGGTGGGACTGGGTTTTGTCGAAGGCGCGCAGATCCTGATCACTTATGGCGCGCATATCGACGAAGCGGACGCGACCGGCGAAACGCCGCTGATCAGCGCGGTTCACCGCCACGATACGCAACTGGCGCGGGTGCTGCTGCAGGCTGGTGCGAATCCGGACCGTCCCGACAATTCGGGGCGTTCGGCGCGCGATTACGCGAAGGCCGATGGCGATTCGAACCCGGTTGGCCAGGAGATCGACAAGGCCAAGACCGTGAAAGCGCGCGGCGGCAAGACCTATGGGCCATCGCTGTGAGCCAGGTCGCCGTGATGGATGATCTCGCCGATCTCACGCTCGACGAATTGCGGCTCGAACTGGCGCCGGTGATCGCCGATGCGGCGGTGTTCGATGGCTGGGGCAAAGTGGCGCTCGACGCCGCCGCCGAAGCCATGGGCGTCGATCCAGCGGTCGCCGCGCTGGCGTTTCCGGGCGGCGCGATCGACATGATCGAAGCGTGGATCGCGCGGACCGATGCCGACATGGCGCGCGCGCTGCCGCTCGATGTTCTGGCCAAGCTGCCGATTCGCGAGCGCATTCGCCGGCTGGTCGGGTTCCGGCTCGAGGCGGCGACGCCGTCCAAGGAAGCGCTCCGCCGCGCGCTGGCGATCATGGCGATGCCGCAGAACCTGCGCCGCACCGCGCGGCTGGGCTGGAGCAGCGCGGACAGGATGTGGCGGCTCGCGGGCGATACCGCGACCGATTACAACCATTATACCAAGCGCACCTTGCTCGCCGCGATCTATACGGCAACGCTGGCGGTGTTCGTCGACGATACCAGCGAAGGCCATGCCGACACGGCAGCGTTCCTCGATCGGCGCATCGAAGGCGTGATGCGCTTCGAAAAGACCAAGGCGCGGTTGCTGGGCAGCGGAAAGGGCGATGAAACGCGCTTCAGCTTTGCGCGGCTGGCCGGCCGGTTGCGCTATCCGGCGCGTTGAACGGCGCCGCTCAGCGACATCGCGGGCGATATTGCGAACCAGTTGCAAGAAGCTGCGGATTGTGGCAGCGCCTGCCATGATGACGCTGGATTTGCTCCCGATCGGCCAAGACGCACGGATCGCTGCTGTCGACTGGGCCTCGCTGGTTCCCGAAGAGGCGCAGCGGCTGCGCGCGCTGGGCATTGATATCGGCGCGCGGGTTCGGCTGGCCTATCGCGGCGTGTTTTTCGGGCGCGATCCGATCGCGGTTGAAGTCGGACGCATGACGGTGGCATTGCGCCGCACTCATGCCGCGGCGATGACCGTCGAAGTTCTGGCTGACGCCGGAGCGCCGGCATGACCGAACTGGCCACGCTGGTCGATCGCCAGACCCAGCCGGACGACCACGGCACCAGCGTTGCCGACACCACTCCGCGCGTGGCCGCGCTGGTCGGCAATCCCAATGCCGGCAAGAGCGCGCTGTTCAATGCGTTGACTGGTGCGCGGCAGAAAATCGCCAATTATCCGGGGGTTACGGTTGAACGCAAGGCGGGCCGGCTCCCGCTTCCGGACAGCACTGTGATTGAACTGGTCGATCTTCCCGGCAGCTATGCGCTCCACGCCAGCAGTCCGGATGAGGAGGTGACCCGCAAGGTCATCATGGGCGAGCAGCCGGGCCAGGCCAAGCCCGACGTGCTGGTGGTGGTGCTCGATGCCTCGAACCTAGAGCAGCACCTGGTGTTCGCGCAGGAAGTGATCGCGCTCGGCCGGCCGACGGTGGTGGCGCTCAACATGGTCGATCTGGCCGAACGCGACGGGCTGGTGATCGACCCGACCGCGCTGGAAACCGCGCTGGGCGTGCCCGTGATCGCGACGGTGGCGGTGCGCCGGCGCGGGCTCGATGCGCTGATTGCCGCGATTGCCGGCGCGCAGGCGCAATCGCGGCTTCACGCGCCGGTCGTGCAGCCGCACATCGGCATGTCCGAACGGCGGATGCTGGCGCACGAGATCGGCCGCGCCGCGATCCTGTCCGAAACCTCCAGGCACCGGCTGCACGCGCGGCTGGATCGGGTGCTGCTGCATCCGTGGTGGGGGCCGGTGATCCTGTTCGCAACGCTGTTCGTGGTGTTCCAGGCGGTGTTTTCCTGGGCCAAGCCGCTCGCCGATGCGCTTGGCGCGGGGTTTTCGATGCTTTCGGACCTGGCGCGTGCGTATCTGCCCGCAGGCCTCGGGCGCGATTTCCTGACCGACGGCGCGATCGCGGGTGTGGGTTCGGTGGTGGTGTTCCTGCCGCAGATCCTGATCCTGTTCTTCTTCATCCTGACGATGGAAGCCACCGGCTACATGGCGCGCGCGGCCTTCCTGATGGACCGGATGATGGCCGGCGTGGGGCTTTCGGGACGCAGTTTCATCCCGTTGCTCTCCAGCTTCGCCTGCGCAGTGCCGGGGATCATGGCGACGCGCAGCATCACCGATCCCAAGGACCGGCTGACCACGATCCTGGTGGCGCCGTTGATGACCTGTTCGGCGCGACTGCCGGTCTATGCGGTGATCATCGGCGCGTTCATCCCGCAGCGCGCGGTGGGTCCGGGATTGGGCTTGCAGGGGCTGGTGCTGTTCGGGCTCTATGTGTTCGGCGTGGTCGGCGCGATGCTGGTGGCGCTGGTGCTGCGCAGTTCTGTCACCAAGGGCGCGGCGAGCGGCTTCATCATGGAACTGCCCAAGTACCAGATGCCGACGGTGAAGGACCTGGCGATCGGGCTGTGGCAGCGGGCGTGGATTTTCCTACGCCGCGCGGGCACGATGATCTTCACCGTCACGATCGCGCTGTGGCTGCTGCTCAACCTGCCGCAGGCCGAACCCGGCAAAAGCCAGGTCGATGCCTCGATCGCAGGGCATATCGCCAACGGATTGGCGGTGGTGGTCAAGCCGATCGGCTTCAACCGCGACATCGCGCTGGCACTGATCCCGGCGATGGCGGCGCGCGAGGTGGCGGTCAGTTCGCTGGCCACGACGTATGCGGTCGACGCCAAGGACGAGGACAAGGCCAGCCAGGCGCTCGGCACGCAGCTCAAGACGCGCTGGAGCCTGGCCACTGCGCTGGCGTTCCTGGCGTGGTTCGTGTTCGCGCCGCAATGCCTGTCGACGATCGCGGTGGCGCGGCGCGAAACCAACGGTTGGCGCTGGCCGGCGTTCATGATGGGCTACATGTTCGCGCTGGCTTACGTGTTTTCGGGGCTGACGTATTGGAGTGCGGTTGCACTCGGCCTTGGCTGAACGCGCCGATGACGCTGTGGAAACCGGCGCCGCCAGACTCGCGCTGGTGTGCGGCATTGGCTAGGCCGGCAATCACATTTCGAGAAAGAGCGATTCGATGGCAGGCAGCGTCAACAAGGTCATCCTGATCGGCAACCTGGGTGCCGATCCCGAGGTCAAGAGCTTCCAGAACGGCGGCAAGATCTGCAACTTGCGCATCGCCACATCCGAAAACTGGAAGGACAAGGCCACCGGTGAGCGCAAGGAGCGGACCGAGTGGCACTCGGTCGTGCTCCAGAACGACGGATTGGTGGGCGTGGCCGAACGGTTCCTGCGCAAGGGCAGCAAGGTCTACATCGAAGGCCAGTTGCGCACGCGCAAGTGGCAGGACCAATCGGGCAACGATCGCTACACCACCGAGATTTCGGTTGCCGGCATGGGCGGCGTGCTGACGATGCTCGACGGCGCGCCGGGGGCGGGCGGTGGTGCAGGCGGCGGTGGCCAGCGCTCGGGCGGCTACAACGATGGCGGTTCAGGCGGTGGCCAGAGCGGTGGCCAAAGCGGTGGATCACGCGGCGGCGGCTCTAGCGGCGGCGGCTGGAACAAGGGCGGCGATAGCGGCGGATCGTCGGGCGGCGGGTTCTCTGACGATCTCGACGATGATATTCCGTTCTGATCGGCAGCCCGTCCAGTCCGAACTCCAGACATCCGTTCGTGTCGAGCGAAGTCGAGACACGCTGGCGCCGCGCTCACGTGTCTCGACTTCGCTCG
>NZ_JANXWG010000099.1 GCF_025351285.1 Novosphingobium sp. | reverse complement strand
GGCTACAAGCGCCACCTCAAGCGGCTGTGGCTCGCGACCCACACGCTGACCTCGCGCCCGCAGGATTTTGTCAACGGCGCACGCGCCCACTGGTCCAGCAACATGTCGATCAGCCGCATCGCCGCTGTCAGCCCGCCGGGATCCCAGCAGGACCGTTTGACGATTGCGACGTAAGCGTACGCTTGTGATTGTGGCCCGAGCAAAGGGCGCGGACCCGTTTCACGAGCGTTTTCCACATCGGCCGAGATTCGAGCGCGGCTTCCAATTCGGTTCATCCTGCCAACCAGCGGGTTGGGCAGGAGGCCAGGGGGAAGAGCAGAACATCGGTCACTTCTGGGTGGAAATTATGCGCCTTGCCGCCCAGCGCCTAGCCCGCCTTCTCCACTTCCGAAATCCGCGCATCGAGTTCGTGCAGCGCGCGGGCACGACCTTCGGATGGAATGTCGGTGGATTGCTCGATCGCTTGGCGTGCGTGGCGCAGGCCGTCGAGCGCGGCGGCGCGCGCGCAAACCTTGATGCGGATCACGTGGCTGCCGTCTGGGTCACTTGAAGTGACATCTGCGGCACCGTTGCGGCAGCCGTGCGCGTGGCCCATCGCGTTGTCGTGGATGCGGATAATCCCGGCGCGTGCGATGGCGCGTTCCCGCGCAGCTTCCGCGCGCCCCTGCGCAGCCTCGGCGCGCGCGGCGCCGGTTTCGGCCAGTGCTTCCGCACGCATGGCTTCGGCGTGCCCGCGCATCGCTTCGGCCTGACCCCGCGCGGCCTCGCGGCCGGAGTCGCGCACAATGCGGTCAATCTCGGCATCGCTGACCGAGTGATCTGTGGTGACGGTGACAGTGGTGTTGCCACGGGTCACGGTGCGGGTCTGGCTGGCGTCCTTACCGGAATGTTCGCGGATCACGATAACGCGGTGCCCCGGATGATCGGCTTCGCTGGACGGCGGGGAGGGCGGGACCACCGGCAGCGGTGGATGGGGCGGCAAAGGGATGTCGGGCGCGGATGGTGGCGCGGGCGCTGCCGGTTGGTCGCTTGCGGCGTAAGTGATCGAGCCGGTCAAGGGCAGAGCGAGCACCGCCGCGCCGATTAGCAGCCGGCCGACAAGGCGGCGGCGTCGCGATACTTGGGGCATGGCAAGACTCCTCAGTCGATGGATGATCGAGCGACCCTCACTCACCGGGCAGGCCAGCGGCGAAAACATGGGTGGGGCCAGCGCCGGTTGGGCCGACGCAGTGGCGAAGCGGGCGATCAGCGCTCCGTAGCGGGCGCGTTGATCGAGATCGCGCGCGGACAAGACACGCGCATCGCAGGCGGCTTCCTGGTCGCTGCGCAGCGCGCGCCATGCCAGCCGCGCGAGCGGGTTGAACCAGTGGAGTGCGAACATCGGCTGCATCGCGAGGTTGACCAGCAGGTCGCCGCCGGCGTGGTGCTGCAATTCGTGTTCGAGCGCCAGCTCGGCGGCGATCGGGTCCTCGCTGGCGAAGAAGCCCTCGGGTACCACGATGCAGGGGTTGATCACCCCGAAGGCGACCGGCATCGGCGTGGCCGCGCTTTCGATCACGCGGACGCGGCCGATGCGGCGCAGGTCATGCGATCCGGTCAGCAGCCGCCGGCGCATCCATGTATAGGCGCCTAACCGCCGCGCCAGCACCAGTCCCGCGCCTATGAGCCAGATCGCAATCAGCCAGGGAAGCGGATCGAACGCAACAAGCGCAGGGGCGGCGAGCACGGAGGTTGGCTCGACCGACGGAAGCGTGGCCGCAGCCAGTTCGGGCGCGTGGATCGGCGCAATGTGGACCGCAGGCAGGATCACTCTTGCAGTAGGCACGAGCAGCCGCAGCAGCGGCACGAACCATAATGAATAAGCCGCAGCGGGGCCGAAGATGCGGGCTACCGGCCCCCGCAGCACCAGCGCGAGCGCCATCAGCACCCCGGTCCAGATCAGCGTGTCGATCAGCCAGCCGGTCATTCGCCCGCGTCCCCGCGCAGCGTCTTCAGAAGTGTCTCGATTTCGGCGAGGTCGCGGTCGGTCAGCGTCTCCTGCTCGGCGAGGTGCGCGATGAGCGGCGCGGTGCGGCCGCCGAACAGCCGGTCGACCAGGCGCCGCGATTCGCCCGCGGCAAACGCGGAGCGTGCGATGCGGGGGCTGTAGAGGAAGCGCTTGCCATCGCGCTCGGCGTGGATGGCGTCCTTGGCGACCAGTCGCGAGAGCAGCGTCTTGACCGTGGGAAGGGTCCACCCGCGTGGTTCGCACACCGCATCGCACACGGCGGTGGCGCTGAGCGGAGCACTTGTCCAAAGCGCTTCCATCACTGCCTGCTCGGCCTCGGTGATGCGTTCCTCGGCCATGCCCTTACTCCATCAACTACAGGTGTAATCGACTACGGCTGTAAACGTGAATGACATGTGAACGGACCCTCCCATACAGCGCCTCGGATCTGCGCCAATGCTCCACGGAAATCGGCTCGAAGTCAGCCTCCGCAATGAAGCGACGCGCGCGCTGCGACCGTGTCCATAAGTGTCAACCCAGTGGGTAGCGGTCTTTCGACCAGTCTTGCCGGCAGAACATCGAACGCGAAAGTCAGCCCAACCTGGTGGTGTTCGCCGAGCAATTGCACGCCCCGGCTGACCGATTTCTCCAGCGCAGCAAGATCGAACGGCGCGTAGAACGCAGCCGGCGCCAGCACGCGCAGATCGACATCCACGGCCTGGAGGATGTCGGGCTCGGTGACAGGTGGATGTTGGCGGGCTAGCAACCAGAGGCTGGCGAAGCCGAGTAGCTCGACCGTGGCATAGAGTGGCGTATCGCTCGCGATCTTCAATTCGATGAGCTCATAGCGACCGTGCGAGCGCCGGTGGATGAGGTCTATGGCACGCCGACCGTCCGCTGTGCCTCGCACCAGCCCTGAGGCGACGGGGACCTGGTTCGCCCAGTCCGATCGGCCTGCGCTTGCACACGCGCTCGCGATTGCGCGTTCGAGCATGACTTCGGGGCTGCGGTTGGCCTCACCGATCTGCGGCTGAAGTGTCCAGCGCCAGTTCTGGCGTGAGCGATCCTTGTTCTCGATCGCTCGTGCGAGCGCCCAGTTCTGTGCAATTGTTCGATAGACGATGGCAGGCAGGTCTACCTCGTCCAAGCCTTGCATCGATCGCAGCGACGATCGGTGCCGCAGCCGAACGATCCCCAACGCAGCGCAGATTGCAGCTTCCACGCCTTGGACCAACGATGACGGTAATTTGACGACTGGTGCCGGCGTATTTTCGCTCATGAAGCCGCGCACGCGGTCGCGTCCCGTCCGCAGATGGTAACAGGGCACGGCGATCCTGAGGCTTTGAAGCTCGATCTCCGCGCGCGGGGGGCGTGAAGGCCCAGGTCAAAAACCTTCGGCGCTGCCGGTCGGCAGGCGGGGGTCGATAACGCCGAACAGGCGTGCGCCCGAGCCGGTTTTCGGCGGGCCGATCGGTTCCGCGTTGTCGGTCTGCGAAGAGGTGTGCCGATCTCCGACCGCGATCGCAGCAATCTGGTTCTGGTAGCCCATCGGCACGAGCTTGTGGCCTTTCGCCACAAGTAGCGCGATCGTGTCAGGGCTCAGCGCGTACGTTTCGTAGGCCACTTCATCGGGCAGCCATTGTTCATGGATGCGAGGCGCGTCGACCGCGTCGGAAATCGGCATGTCGTAGTCGATCACGTTGCGGATCACTTGCAGCACGCCGGTGGGAATATGGCTGCCGCCTGGTGTGCCGACGACGAGCGCCAATTTGCCGTCCTTGGTTACGATCGTGGGCGTCATCGAAGACAGCGGGCGTTTATGCGGCGCGATCGCGTTGTTGGCCCCTTCGACCAGGCCGAACATATTGGGCACGCCGGGCTTGGATGAAAAGTCGTCCATCTCGTCGTTCAGCAAAATGCCCGTACCCGGCGCCGTCAGCCGTGCACCGAACCAGTCGTTGAGCGTGTAAGTGAGCGAGACGGCGTTGCCGGCCTTGTCGACGACAGAGAAATGCGTGGTGCTTTGTCCCTCGTGCGCGCCACCCGGTACACCCAGGCTGGTGGACGGAGTCGCCTTGTCGGCAGCGATGCCTTCGCGCAAGCCGGCAGCGTATGCCTTGCTGGTGAAACGTCCGATGTCGGCCTTGACGAAATCGGGATCGCCCAGGTTGACGTTGCGATCGTGATAGGCGCGGCGCAGTGCCTCGACCTCGTAATGCACGCCTTGGGCCGAATGGAAGCCGAGCTCGCGCATGGGATAGCCTTCGAGGATGTTCAGCGTTTCGCACAGCACAACACCGCCCGAACTGGGCGGCGGGGCCGAAACCACGCGCCAGCCGCGATAGTCGCAGGTGACCGGCTTGCGCTCGACCGCGGTGTAAGACGCAAGGTCGGTCGGTGCGAGGATGCCGTCATGCGCTCGGCTGGCCGCGACGATCCTGCTGGCAATCCGGCCGCGATAGAACGCAGCCGGGCCGTCTTTCGCGATCAGCGCCAGCGAGCCGGCGAGATCGGCCTGGACAAGTCGATCCCCAGCCTGCCAGGTTCGGCCAGAGTTGAGAAAGATGGCCGCGCTGGCTGGGTCTTTCGCGAAATCGGCCGCGCCCTCGGCCAGGAAGCGCGCGTCGCCGCCGTTGAGGACGAAACCGTCGCGGGCCAGCGCAATCGCCGGCCCCATAAGTTCGGCGCGGGGCCGGGTGCCATAGCGGGTCAGCGCCAGTTCGAGCCCGGCGACGGTGCCCGGCACGCCCACCGCTTTGTATCCGCGCGTGCTGAGGCCCGCAATCACGTTGCCTTTGGCGTCCTGATACAGCGTCGGACCGGCAGCGGCGGGAGCCGTCTCGCGAAAGTCGATGAATGTTTCGCGCCCGTCGGCAAGGCGTATAGTCATGAAGCCGCCGCCGCCCAGATTGCCGGCTTCGGGGAACGTCACCGCCAGCGCGTAGGCTACCGCCAACGCAGCATCGATGGCGTTGCCGCCGCGGCGCATCACGTCGACGCCGGCCTGGCTGGCGAGGTGGTGTGCCGACACCACCATGCCGTTATCGGCCATGACCGGATCGGGCGACGCAGCATGGGCACCTGGCGCCAGCGCCAGCGCCACAACCATCGTCAGGAAACCTGCTACCTTACCCAAAACGATTGTCTCCTCTCGACGCGTTGCCCGCGCCCGCGCCCGCTGAACGCCGGGACAGGAACGGGCTGCGGCCACATCCACTCCGTGCTCCGTCTCTCACAATGAGAGTTCGATTGATAGGCCACGCCCGGTTGCGCGTATGCGATCGCATTGGCTGCGATTTATTTCCCCCCGGATCGTCGCCTTGTTCGACGCTGCCGAAAACTGAAATCACCGCAGGCCGAGCTTGGCCTCGACGCTGACCTTCGCGGTCTCAAGAAGTTCCGTCGCTTCTGTGATGTCCGGCAGGGTGCGAGCAACGGCGATGGCGCCGACCATCTCGGCGATCGCCGACACCGCGCGTGTTCGCGGAGCATCGATGGCGGCACGCCCCAATAACGTGACAAGGCCATCGGTCAGCCGATGGACCGCCACATCGAACCGGCTGCGCGCAGCTTCGGGCAAGCGATGCAGTTCGCCCGCCAGAATCGGGATGGGGCAGCCGGTGTCACGCGCGTCGCGGTGGCGGATCGAGAGGTAGTTATCGACAAACCGCTGCAACCCGGCGCGTGGCTCCACGGTTTCAATGTGGGAAAAGTAGAGCTCGTAACGGTCCTGGAACATGGCCCCGACAGCCTCGGTCAGCAGTTCGTCCCTGGATTTGAAATGCCCGTAGAAACCGCCATGTGTCAGGCCCGCGCGGTTCATGACATCCGCGACGGCCAGTCGATCCGGGCCGACTGCGCGCAGCGCGGCAGCCGCTTCCTTGAGAACCCGATTTCGGGTGCGCGCCTTGTGTTCGCTATCGTATCGCATGGATCTTACCTGAGCTTTCCCGCAGTAGATGCAAGCGCCGGTGCGCCAGGCGCCTGCCATCCGCCGCCGAGCGCACGGTAGGCGGAAATCGCGGCACGTGCTTCGGCGGCACGCACGAACGCCAATCGATCAGACACGGAGAGCGTTTCCCGCTCGGCGTCGATCACCTCGATCAGTCCGACCACGCCCCCTGTATAGGCTTCGCGCGCCTGCCCCCGCGCACGGTCAAGCGCGGCAACTTCGCGCTCGAGACCGGCGCGCTCGACATGCGCTTCCTTTAACCGCGCCAGAGCAGTTTCCACGTCTTCGGCTGCAGCCAGGACCGATCCGCGCCACGCGGCCAGCGCCTCGGCCTCGCGACCGCGCGCACCGGCAACTTCGGCGTCGATGCGCCCGAAGTCGAACAATCGCCAGCGCAAGCCGGCGCCACCCGATGCCTCGACCGCGCCGCCACTGAATAGATTTCCGGTGCCGAGGCTTGCGACGCCCAGCAGGCCGGACAGCGACAGATGCGGGTAATAATCGGCGATCGCCACGCCGACGCGGGCGTTGCTGGCGGCGAGCCGGCGTTCGGCAGCGACAACGTCGGGTCGCCGACGCAGCAGCTCGACGGGATCAGCGCTGCCCTCTGGAAGCGGCGCGACAGGCACAGGACGTGCCTCGATAAGCTGCGCGCGATTGCTGCCGGGTGGATCGCCGACGAGCACGTCGAGACGGTTGAGCTGCGCCTCGATGCCTGCACGGAGTGGCGCCATGGCGGCCCTTACCCCCTCGAGTTGCGCAACCGTCCGGTTGACTTCGCGTTCGGCGGCGACGCCGTGGTCGAAGCGCTGTCGGACGAGACTGGCGAGCAGCGCCTCGTTGCGCGCCTGATCGCTGGCAACCGCAAGCCGTGCCTGGAATGCGCGCAATGTCAGATAGGCATCAGCGGTCTCGGCCGCGACCGAAACCGCCAGCGCACCCGCATCGACTTCGGTGGCGGCGAGATCGTCGCGCGCCGCCTCGCGCCCCCGGCGAACGCCGCCGAACAGGTCCACTTCCCACGAGGCCTGGGTGCCGATCGCATATTCGGTCGACCCGCGCGGGGCGCCGATCGCCTGGGTAATGCGACCGATCGCGGTGTCGCGCGATTGGCTCAGCGTGGTGGCCGCGCCGGTCGCGCCGAGCGCCGGCAGCAACGCCGCGCCCGCTGAACGGGCGGCGTCACGCGACTGCTCGATCCGGGCGCGCGCCTGAGCCAGATCGGTGTTGTTGGCGATCGCCCGGTCAACCAGCGCCACCACCAGCGGATCGTCAAAGCTGCGCCACCAGTTCGCATCGGCGTGACGGGTGTCGATGGCTGCGGCATGGATGAAGGAGGGCGCAAGCGGGGCGGCGGGGCGGACGTAGTCGGGCCCGACGGTGCAGCCTGCCATCGCAAAGCAGGTTACGAGCAGGATGGTGGGTGCTTTGGCCATTTAGTGCGACTCCAGCGGGGAAGTGGGGGCGATCTCCTTCGGCACGCGGCAGAAAGGCACCATTACCAGCGCGACGACGAACATCCAGGCCATGATCTGGAAGACTTCGTCGAACGCGATGGTCAGCGCTTCGCGTCCAACGACTCGGCCGATCGCTGCCTGCGCCATCAGCCTGGCTCGATCGGGGTCGGTAGTGGACAAGGACATTCGCTCTGCGCTCAGTGCGATAAATTCCTGGGCACCGCGCCCCGATGTGCCCAAGGCCTCGCCGAACCGCGCAACTTGCGCGCGCGCTGCATCATTGAGCCAGGTGTTGACGGTCGCGATTCCGATCGCACCGCCAAGGTTGCGCATCAGGTTGAACAGGCCCGAAGCCGAGCGCAATTCGGAACCCTGGAATGCCGAGAGCGCCATACCGACGCTCGGCACGATACACAGCATGACGAACAGGCCACGCGCCAGTTGCGGCACCAGCAATTCGTGGAACCCCCAGTTCGAGGCGACATGCGACGTCAGCCACAAGCTGAAAGCGAACCCGGTCAGCCCGATGCCGATCACGATCCGCCGGTCGACATGGTTCGACGACCACGCGGCGATGATCGTGCTGAGCAACTGGCTGATCCCGACGACGAACACCGTCGTGCCGATTTCCAGGCTGTTGAAGCCCCGCACGCGCCCCAGGAACACCGGCAGGAGATAGGTCGACGCATAGATACCAAACCCGATCACCAGATTGAACAGGCAGGCAAAGGCAAATGTGCGATCGCGAAACGGCGACAGGCGTACGATCGGGTTCTTCGAATAGATCGATCGCTCGATGAACAGCCCGAACGCGACCGTGGCGAGCTAGGTGGCCACCACGATCCCGGGATCGCCGAACCAGCCCTTGCGCGGTCCTTCCTCGAGAACATATTCGAGGCCGCCGAGCGCTATCGCCATCGCAACGAGATGCGACCAGTCGATGCGCGCGAACATGGAATTGTCGGCGCGATCTACGTCGATCAGCGCGATTGTCAGCAACGTGACGAGCGCACCCGGCGCAATGTTGATGAAGAAGATCCAGCGCCAGCCTAGCGTATCGGTGATCACACCGCCGACAGTAGGCCCGATCGTCGGCGCGAGGACCGAGACCATCCCCAGGATCGCCGGGATCAGTGCGCGCTGCTTGCCTTCGAAGATGGTGAAGCCAACCGCGAACACCGTCGGCACCATCGCGCCACCCACGAATCCCTGGATCGCGCGGAAGGCGATCATCGACTCGATGTTCCACGCCAGACCGCACGCGATGCTCGACAGAGTGAAAAGCCCTGCCGACAGCGCAAACAGCCAGCGGGTCGACATCGCCTGTCCCAGAAAGGCGGAAAACGGGATCATGACGAGTTCCGCCATCAGGTATGCGGTCTGCACCCAACTGGTCTCGTCGGGCCCGGCGGACAAGCCAGCCTGGACGTCGTTGAGCGAGGCCGCAACGATCTGGATGTCGAGCAGCGCCATGAATTGCCCGAAGGCGAGAATCCCGAAGATCAGATATTTGCGGGCGAGCGGCAGCGTCGCCGGCGAAGGCGCGGTCGCATCTGCGCGGTTCGGCTGGATTGCGCCTTCGATCGCTGTGCTGACCACCGGCACATTACCCCTTGTTGAATGATGTTCATAATATTATACCCAACATGCAATGATCGCAAGTGGGGTTTGATGATGGACGCGATGACCAGCGATATGACGTTGCCGGCGGTGTCGGCCAGGCCGCGCTTTGCGCTGCCTTCGCGGCGGACGCTGGCTGCGTCTGGCGTGGCGATCGCAGTTGCCGTTGCGGGCGTGGTCTGGATCAGCGCGCCGCCGGGTTCTGAAACCACCGATGACGCTTATGTCGGCGCCGATGCCACATCGGTTGCTCCCAAGGTTCGCGGGCTCGTCGCCGAAGTGACGGTGAACGACAACCAGGCCGTTCGCGCGGGGCAACCACTCGTGCGGATCGATCCCGAGGAATTCGACGCCAAGGTGGCGGCCGCGCAAGCCGGGCTTGCGGATGCGCGTGCCGATGTTCAGGCCGCCCGCGCCGCGCTGGGGCGGCATGCTGCCGAGCAACGCCTGTCGGGCGCGCAAGTGTCCGCCGCGCGCACGGCCATCCGTGCGGCCGCGGCCCAGTTCCGTCTCGCCGGTGCCGATCGGGAACGCTATGCCGCGCTGGTTGCCAGTGGCGCAGTCGCCCGGCGTGAGGCGGATCGATTTGCGGTTGCAGCGGTCACGTCCGAGCAGGACGCCGCGCATGCCAAGGCCCAGTTGGTCGTATCGCAGGAATCTTCGGGTGTTACATCTGCCCTTGGACCTGGCTTGCAGGCGGCATTGGCAAAGGCGCTGGCGAGGATGGGGCAGGCACAGGCCACGCTCGATCTCGCCCAGCAGGAACGCCGCCACGCGATGGTCCTGGCACCGATCGACGGTGTCGTCGGCAATCGCCAGGTCCACACCGGCGACTACGTCCAGCTAGGCACCCGGCTGATGACCATTGTCCCGCTCCACGCGCTGTATGTCACCGCGAACTACAAGGAGACGCAGACCGCGCGGATGTATCCCGGCCAACCGGCGACAATCGAAGCCGATGCGCTGCCCGGCATCCGTCTGCGCGGCGTCGTCGAGAGTTTTGCGCCGGGATCGGGCTCAAGTTTTGCGCTGCTGCCGTTCGAGCCGGGGACTGGCAACTTCACCAAGATCGTCCAGCGCGTCGGTGTTCGCATCCGCTTCGATCCGGGGCAAGCGGGTGTCGACCAACTGCGCCCCGGGCTTTCGGTTACGGCCAATGTGCGGTTCGGCGATGTGAAGAGGGATCACCCGTGAAGTTCTAGCTCGTCGAGTAGAGCGTGGCCGTGCCGTGTTCGAAGGAGGCCCGGATCGGCTGGCAACTGAGACCGCGCGTTCGATCGAGATTCTCCGCGCTGGCTTGGCCGATGCCGCGGACCTCGCGGCGGTTCCTGGCAGGATTGCGTCGGACGATGTTAGCGATCTGCTCGTCAATAACGCCGGCATGCCGCTCGTTGCTGCGTTCAAGGACAAGGGCGTTTGTGATCAGGGGGGCATGCCTGACGCGGTTCGGACCGAGACCTGGGCTCGGCCCTTGACTCGTTCGGAAACCGAACTAGTTTGAGGGCAATTGCAGCGTCAACACGGGCTGTGAGCAGCGTTCGGGAGAAGCTCCAATGCCAAGGCGTCGCACGGCGGGATCGGCTCTCGTGTTTACGCTTGGATGGATTGGAACGGTGCCGCTGGCCGCGCAGCCGGCGGACTTGCCGATACCGGCCGCCACCACCCAAACCTTTCCCGCGGGCATTGCCGGGGCCGGGGCCGGGGCCGGGGCCCGGGCCGGCGCCGGAACTGGCGTGGGGCAGGTCTATGTCGATGGCTCGGGCCGCGTGCTTTACGGCATGGACATGCGCGTGCTCCAGCGCTTCAGCCCCGATCCCGCGCTCTATTGCGGCAAGGCTTGTGCGCAAGTGTGGGAGCCGCTGCTTGCCCCTACCGGAACCGCGCCCAACATCGCCTATCCCCCAGGCTATCGCGGCGAACGCCGGACGCGGGGCGGCGGTGAACCGGCCACGCCGGCGGGCTTCGTCAATCCCCAATCCGCGCCCGACTGGACGGTGATTGCAGGGCCGCAAGGTCCGCAGTGGGTCTATAAGGGCTGGCACCTGGTTTTCGCGCATCGCGGCGACAAGCCCGGCGTGATCCTTCACGAAGGCGCCGAAGGCCGAACCTGGAACACGCTCAAATACATCGCGCCGGCCCCCAGGGTAATGGCGCCCGGCGGAGTGCAGGCGGTCCTGTCCGGGGCCGAATATATGCTGGCCGATAAGGACGGACGCGCGCTGTTTACCGGGGCTTGCGCAAAGGGCTGCCCCGGCTGGCAGCCGCTGGCGGCGGGCATGGCCTCTGCTGAGGTTGGCGGCTGGACGGTGAGCACTGCCGGCGACGTGCCGCAGTGGACGCTGCGCGGAGCGTCGGTGTTCGTCGCACCGGCCGACGATCCAACGCACATTCCCACTGGCGGCAAGGCGCTCCGACCATGAACGATTGGACCACACATCGCGCAAACCTGCGGCGCATCTGGCCATTCGCGGCCGGCGCGTTGACTGCTGCAATGCTGGCCGGATGGTCGATCGTCAGTATCGTCCCAAGCCCGGCGCGGGCCGTCGGCGAGCCGGTCAACCACACTTTGCCACCCCCGCCGAAGGACGGGGTCATGGGCTTCGTCATCGAAAATTTCGTGCCGCCGGTGGTGCAGGGCAAGGATGCCTGCCCGCACGGCCTGGCGCCCCGGCTCAAGGACGAATTCCTCGCCACCTTGCCCGCCGAGGAAGCCGCGCGGCTGCGGCTCAAGGCCAACGAAAAGGAATTCGCCGAGCGCTGGCACGCAATGGCGTTCGGACCGGGCAACGAGACCAACATCTGCTCGCAGCCCGAAATGTTCAGCCGTCCACCGTTTCCCGGCGTGGAAAGCCGCACGGGCTGGGGTCTCGACCTGAATGGCAAGGCTTCCGGCGCAGACCCGGACGGCTGCGCGCACGATGAATTCCAGACGCCAACGGGCGAACAGGGCATCGACAACCAGGAATACCGCGCGATGGGCTGTACGCTCGAATGGCGCGGGGTTGATGGCATCGGCGGCGATAACCAGACCGGGATGCGCCAGTTCCATGCCTCGGGCGAATGGACGCAATTGCTGCTGCTGCGTGGCGTCACCAGCTTCGTCAAGGCCGACAATGTCGAGGTGATCTACGCCAACACCCCCGATCGACCGACCCTCGACAGCAAGGGGCATTTCCTGCCGGGCATGAGCTTTTCGGTCAGCGACAAGCCGCCGCGCCACCGCAATGTGCTCCACGGCCGCATCCGCAACGGCGTGCTCACCACCGATCCGGCCGAGATCGAATTGACCCAGACCTGGGGCCAGGGCGGCGCTCGCGACATTCGCGGCAACCGGTCGAGCTACCACTATCTCAAGGGCAGGCTGCGGCTGGAATTCCAGCCCGATGGCAGCCTCAAGGGGCTGGTCGGTGGGTATCGCCCGCTGATCGATGTGATCATCAGTCCGGCGTTGGGCGGGGCCGGATCGGCGCTGGCGGCAGGGATCGACTGCGCGGCCGAACTCGCCACGCTCAAGAAATATGCGGACGGAATGCGCGATCCGCAAAGCGGACAGTGCCACGGCATTTCCAGCGCGATGCGGCTGTCGGCGGTGCCGGCGTTCGTCAACGACGTGCCCAAGGCGGGCGCAAAGCGGGAGACGGCGCGATGAACAGGCTGCAACGCATGGGCCGTTGGTCGCTGGCGGTGAGTGCCGGTGCGTTGCTGGCGGCGGGCTGGTTTACCGGCGCGGGCGGTGTCCGTGCGCAAGTCACTGCGCCCAGCGTCGCACCGCAAATCGTGGCCATGCGCAGGCTTAGCGAATCGCAATACCGCAACACCATCGCGGATATCTTCGGCCCCGATATCCGCGTGGCGGGCCGGTTCGAGCCGGTGGTCCGCCCCGCGCACGAAATGATCGCCAGCGGCGCGCGCGATGCCAGCTTGTCGCCCGCCGGGCTTGAGCAGTTCGACGCGATGGCGCGCAACATCGCCGGGCAAGTGTTCGGCGAGGCCAATCGGGCGCGGTTCGTGCCATGCACCCCGGCCAGCGGCAGTGCCGCCGACGAGGCTTGCGCCAAAGCCACGCTCGCCCCGATCGGACGCTACTTGTTCCGCCGCCCGCTGACCGACGCGGAACTCGGCTTCTACGTCCGGCTGGCCGACAGCGCGGCCGCGCCGACCGGATCGTTCCACAAGAGCCTCGAACTAGCGCTGGCGGCCATGCTCGATTCGCCGCGCTTCCTCTACGTGACCGAAATCGCCGAACCCGATCCTACGCGGCCCGGGCACTTGCGGCTCGACAACTGGTCACGCGCGGCGCGGCTGTCGTTCATGCTGTGGAATTCGACGCCCAACGAGCCGCTGCTAAAGGCCGCCGCCGATGGCCGGCTGACCGATCAGGCGCAGCTTTCGGACGTGGCGTCGCACATGGTCGGCTCGCCGCGCTTCGAGCAGGGCTTGCGCGCGTTTTTCGCCGATATGCTGCTGTTCGAACGCTTCGACGACTTGTCCAAAGACCCGATCATCTACCCCTACTTCAACACCGAAGTCGCCGCTGCGCTGCCCGAGCAGATGCTGCGTACCGTCACCGACCACCTGCTGACGCGTAATGGCGATTACCGTGCTCTGTTCACCACGCCGCGCACCTTCATGACGCGCTCGCTCGGCGGGCTTTACGGTGTGCCAGTAGCCAAGCCCAAGGGCTGGGAACCGTTCCAGTTTCCGGCGGGCGACGATCGCGCAGGGCTGCTCGGCCAAGCCGGGTTCCTCGCGCTCTATGCGCATCCTGGGCGCAGTTCGCCGACCTTGCGCGGGCGCGCGATCCGCGAATTGCTGTTGTGCCAGCCGGTCCCCGACCCGCCGGGCAACGTCAACTTCACCGCGGTGCAGGACGTCAACAACAGGGCCAAGCCGACCGCGCGCATCCGATTGGAAACGCACATCAGCGACCCGGTCTGCGCCGGGTGCCACACGGTGATCGACCAGGTGGGGCTTGGCCTCGAACGCTTCGACGGCATCGGTCGCTGGCGTTCGACCGAGAACGCTGCGACGATCGACGCTTCGGGGCAGATCGACAACCTCAAGTTCGCGGGCGCACCCGGGCTCGGCAAGGCGATCGCCACGATGCCCGAGGCGACGCAATGCGTGGCCGGCCGCGCGCTCGAATATGCACGCGGATGGCCCGCTGGCGATGACGGCGCGCTGGTGACCGCGCTCGACAAGAAATTCAGCGCATCTGGCTATTCGATCCGCGCACTGTTCCAGGCCGTCGCCAGCCTGCCCGAGGCGTATCAGCCAAAAGGCGGCATCGAAGTGGGCAACACTCACGTCACGATGGCCGCCAATCCGCGCCGACCCGTTCGCTAGGAGAATACCGATGGCATTCGACATCTCGCGCCGCCGGGCGCTCAAGGGCGCGATGGGGTTGACCGTCGGCCTGCCGCTGCTCGACGCCATGCTCGACGTGAACGGCACCGCATTCGCCGCGACGGGCACCACCGTGCCGGTGCGGTTCGGGACGTGGTTCTGGGGACTGGGCGTCAATCCCAGCCGCTGGTTTCCGGACAAGGCCGGCGCGAATTACGAACTCAAGCCAGAGTTAGCTCCGATCAAGGCGTTGCAGGGCAAGATCAATATTCTCGGTAATTTCAACGTCCCGCTCGATGGCGCGCCCAACCTGCCGCACATCAGCGGCGGCGCGGCGGTGCGGACAGGCCGCGCGCTGACCGCCGATCGCGGGCTGCCGGGCGAAAGCTTCGACGTGACGATCGGCGACCAGATCGGCGCGCGCAGCCGCTTCCGCAGCCTCGAGGCCTCGGCCATCGGCGACGCGCGCAATTCGCTGAGCGGGCGGGGCGGCGGCAATCTCAACCCATCCGAAACCAGCGCCTCGGGGCTTTATGCGCGGCTGTTCGGGCTGGGCTTCAAGGACCCCAACAGCGGCACTTTTACCCCCGATCCGCTGACCGTAGCGCGGCGCAGCGTGCTGTCCGACGTGGGCGAACAGCGCGCGGCGTTGCAGGCGGCGGTCGGCGCGGCGGACAAGCAGAAGCTCGACCAGTACTACACCTCGCTGCGCCAGTTGGAGAACCAGTTGGAGGTCGAACTGCGCAAGCCCGATCCGCTGAAGGCCTGCGTGGTTCCGCGCAAGCCGGGCGAATTGCCGATCACATCCGAAATCGAAACGGTCATGCTCAACCATCAATTGATGACCGACCTGATGGTGATGGCGCTGGCCTGCGACCAGACGCGCGTGTTCAACATGATGTTCAACAACGGCGCATCCAACCTGACGCGGATCGGCAGCACCATCACGCACCATCAGTTGACCCACGAGGAAGTGCTCGACAACCGGCTGGGTTACCAGCCCGAGGCGACCTATTTCCTCACCCGCATCATGGAGGCCTGGACCTATTTCGTCACCGCGCTCAATGGCGTGAAGGAGGGCGATCGCACCTTGCTCGACAACACGCTGGTGTTCGCGCATTCGGAGACCGAATTCGCCAAGTTCCACACGATCGACAACTTGCCGATGATGACCGCGGGCGGCGCGGGCGGGAAGGTGAAGACCGGCGTCTATGTCGACGGCGGCGGCAGTCCGATCAGCCGTGTCGGGCTGACGTTGCAGCAGGTGATGGGCGTTTCGGTCGACAAATGGGGCACCGGCAGCATGGGCACGAGCAAGACGGTTTCGGAGATCGTGGCGTGAGGGCCGGTTGGCTGGCGCTCTCGCTGATGTTTGCCGGTCCGGCGCTTGCGGACACGCCAGCAATCGCGCCGACCGGCAGCATCATCGGCCCCGCGCTGCACGTTTCGGCGCTGGTGCCGGCGCTGCATTTTTACGTCGATGGGCTCGGCATGACGGTCAACATGACGATGGGTCCGGCCGATCGGCGCGAGACGATCCTGGGCTTCGGCCGTGATCCGTCGCAGCCGGGGATCATCCTGCTTGCCGATACGACACGTGCGACGCCGCAGGCGATCGGGCACGCGTTCGGCTATGACCGGCTGGTGCTGCGGATCACCGATCTCGACGCCACCGCCGCGCGGCTCAAGGCCGCCGGCTTCGCGCCGAGCCCGATCCGCGACGTGGCGATGGGCTATCGCATGATGCTGGCAACCGACGCCGATGGCTACAAGCTGGAACTGGTCGAGCGCAAGGCGCGTCCGAAGTAACCACAACAAAACAAAGGGTTTGCCCGTGAAATTGATGAACCGTGCTGGCGCTGCGCTGATCGCGCTCGCCACGATTGCAGCCGCCCCGCCGGCCAATCCCGCCGACCAGATCACCACCCGCGTCGCCGGTTTGCGCGAACTGGGCGCGGCGATGAAAGCGGTCAGGGACGGCATTGCTCCACCCGAAGTGCAGACGATCCTGGTCCAGCAGGCGGCGCGCCAGATCGTCAACGCGGCTGGCCAGATGCCCGGTTGGTTCCCGGCTGGTAGCGGTCCTGCACCCGGCCTCAAAACCGCCGCCAAGGCCGAAATATGGGCGCAACCCGAGAAGTTTGCCGCAGCACGTGATACCTTCGTAGCCGAGGCCGCCAAATTCCAGATGATCGCGAAAACCGGCGACGCGGCCGCAATTCGCGCCGAAGTTCCAAAACTTGGCGCAACGTGCGGGGGCTGCCACGACACCTTCCGCGAAAAAGCGAGCTGATGCGGCCGGATCGACCTGTTGCGGGCGCCTCGGAAGACGCTCCCAAGCCACAGTTGCGCAGCAACAGCGGTGCCACGCCCGGCCTCGCCTGGACCGAAATCGGCCAGTTCGCCGAAGCTATGACGTTTGCCCGCCGTGCGCTGTTCACGCCGGTCGAGGCGATCAACGCCGAATACGCGCTCGGTCAACGCGGGATCTGGGTGATCGGCATGATCGCGAGCGGTCGCATCCGCACACACGCCGACATCGCGCGCCATTTCGGCATTCCCAAAAGCGTGGTCACCGAACAGATCGCGCTGCTGGTGAGCCAGGACCTTGTGGTCACGACACCAGCACCCGAGGATCGGCGCCAGAAAAACCTGGCGTTATCCGACCGCGGCCGGGCCCTGAACGCGCGACTGGGCGCGGCATTCGAGCAGAAGTTCGACCAGCTCCTCGGACGCTTTACCGCCGCGGACCTCAGGCTTTGCACCGAACTGCTCAACGAACTGGCTGGAGTACGTTAACTCTGGCGATAATGAAAAGGATGGCCTGGGTCACAGGTTTCCGGCACGCGGTATGGGACTATGGCGATGGCAAAAGACATCGACCGTTAATGGACTGTACTGCATGATGTCGGGCCTGGAGTATGTGGCGACGTGAGGTTGAACAGGCGATCATTGTTGGCGGGAAGTCTGGCCGCAGCGCTGGTGCCGGCGGGCGGGCGTCCGGCGATGGCCGCGCTCGAATATCCGTTGCGCCGGCCGCTGGCCGCCGATCGGCGCTTTACCAGCCCCGCTATCGAAGCCGAGATCAGCCGGGTGAGCGGGCTGATCGGCGATCCCATGCTGGCCTGGCTGTTCGGCAACTGCTATCCCAACACGCTCGACACCACTGCCGAAGTGGGGGTGATCGACGGCAAGCCCGATACATTCGTGATCACCGGAGATATTCCGTGCCTGTGGCTGCGCGACAGTTCGGCACAAGTGCAGCCTTATCTTCCGCTCGCGCGCAACGATCCGGCGCTGCGCACCATGCTGCGCGGGTTGATTTCGAGGCAGGCACGCTCGATCCTGATCGATCCCTACGCCAACGCGTTCATGCGCAATCCGGCGATGAAAACCGACCTGCCGTGGGCGCTGCAGGACAAGACCGAGATGAAAGCCGGCGTGGCCGAGCGCAAGTGGGAGCTCGATTCGCTGTGCTGGCCGATGCACCTGGCGCTGCGCTACTGGCAGGCGACGGGCGATGCCGTGCCGTTCGACGCGCTGTGGGCCGAGGGCGCGCGCGCTTCAATCCGCACGATGCGCGAACAGCAGCGCATCGACGGACCCGGGCCCTACCGGTTCCAGCGATCGGACACCAACGCGATCGACACGCTGATGCTCGATGGCTTGGGCGCACCGACCAAGAAGGTGGGCCTGATCCATTCGATGTTCCGCCCCTCCGACGATGCGTGCACGTATCCGTTCCTGGTGCCCGCCAACCTGTTCGCGGTGGCGGCGCTGCGGGGTCTGGCCAAAGTGGCCAGTGAAGCGCGCGGCGATGCTGATCTTGCCACGCTCGCCAATGACCTTGCCACCGAGATCGACTTTGCGTTGAGCCGCCACGGCACGATGCAGGGCCCCGACGGGCAAGTGGTGTGGGCCTACGAAGTCGACGGCTTCGGCAACACCTTGCTGATGGACGATGCCAATGTGCCCGGGCTGTCGTCGCTGGCCTATCTCGGCGCCGTCGACCGGCAGGACCCGCTGTTCCGCCGCACCGAGGCCGCGTGCTGGAGCGGGCGCAACCCCTACTTCTTCCGTGGCAAGGGCGGTGAGGGCATCGGCGGGCCGCACGCCGGCCTTGGCATGATCTGGCCGATGTCGATCATCCTGCGCGCGATGACCAGCGACGACGACGCGGTGATCCGCACCTGCCTCAAGATCCTCAAGGTCACGCACGCGGGCACCGGATTCATGCACGAAAGCTTCGCGGCGGATGATTACAACCGTTACACCCGGCCGTGGTTCGGCTGGGCGAACAGCCTGTTCGGTGAACTGATGCTCGATCTGGTGCAGCGCAAGCCGGCGCTGATGGCGCACGACGTTGGGTGAATTTTACCAGGGTTCGGCGAAGGGGCGGATATCCAGCTCGAAGGTCCATGCGTCGCTGGGCTGCTGGTAAAGCGCCCAATAGGCATCGGCTACCGCTTCGGGGCGCATCAGCCCGGTGGGTTTACGACCGCCCTGCGCCACCCGCTCGCGCACCCACGCAGTGTCGACGCCTGAGTCGATGACCAGGTGTGCTACGTGGATGCCTTGCGGGCCAAGCTCGCGCGCGGCCGCTTGCGCTACCGCGCGCAGGCCGAACTTGGCGCTGGCGAATGCCGCATAGCCGGTCCCGCCGCGCAGGCCCGCGGTCGCTCCGGTGAAGAAGATCGCGCCCCGTCCCCGCGGAAGCATCAGCCGGGCCGCCTCGCGCCCCGCCAGAAAGCCCGCAAAGCACGCCATCTCCCACACCTTGCGGAACACGCGTGCGGTGGTGTCGATCAGCGGAAATTGGACATTGGCGCCCACGTTGAAGATGCAAAGTTCAAGCGGGGCGAGCGCTTCGGCTTCGGCCAGGAAGGCGGCGACTTGCTCCTCGTCGCGCGCGTCGAGCGACCGGGCGATCGCACGCCCGCCCGATGCCGCGATCTCCTCGACCAGCGGCGCAAGCTTGTCGCCATTGCGCCGCCCCATCACGACGATGAAGCCCCCCGCCGCAAAGCGCCGCGCGATGGCGGCGCCGATGTAGTCGCCCGCGCCGATAATGGCTGCCGTGGCGTGGCGTTGGTTGCTTGCCATCATCTCTCTCCCGCGAAGTTCTTGCCCGGCTATTGAACCGGGGTTACCGCCGGGGTCAACCACGACGGGAGAGCGGCCATGGACGTCACATTCTATTTCGACTTCGGCAGCCCCAACGCCTTCCTCAGCCATCGCGTGATCCCGGGCATCGCAGCGCGAACGGCTGCTATATTCGACTATGTGCCGATCCTGCTGGGTGGGCTGTTCAAGCTGACCGGTAACCAGTCGCCGATGGCGGCGTTTGCGGGGATCAAGCACAAGCTGGCGTACGAGGCGCTGGAAACGCAGCGCTTCATCGCGCGGCATGGCATCGCCGATTTCGCGTTCAACCCGCACTTTCCGGTCAACACGCTGCACCTGATGCGCGGCGCGGTGGCGGCGCAGGATCTGGGCGTGTTCGAGGCTTACGTCGATTGCGTGTACGATGCGATGTGGACGCGCGGGCTCGACATGGGCCAGCCTGTGATCATCGCGCAAGTTCTGGCCGAAGCAGGGTTGCCGGCCGACGCTCTGCTAGAAGCGACGCAGGCCCTGCCGGTCAAGCAGAGATTGCTCGACAACACGCAAGCCGCGTTCGATCACGGTGCATTCGGCAGCCCGTCGTTCCTGGTCGGCGACGATCTCTACTTCGGCAAGGATCGCTTGCGCGACGTGGAAGAGGCGCTGCTCGCCCGCGCCAGCACTTCGCGATAGGCTGCCTCGACGCTGCGCGACGCCGCGTCCCATGAATAGGTCAGGCTGGTGCGCCGCGCCGCCGCGCCGATCGTTTCGCGCAAGCCTCGATCGGCGATAAGCCGCGCCAGCACCGTGACATAGGCCTCGACATCGAGCGGCTGGCAGATGAACCCGTCCAGCCCCGCCGTCAGGATGCTGCGGGCATTCTGCGCATCGGCGCTGACCACGGGCAATCCGCTGGCCATGGCCTCGACCAGCACGTTGCCGAAGGTTTCGGTCGTGCTCGGGCATAGCAGCACGTCGGCGCTTGCGACAGCGCGCGCGAGGTCCTTGCCGGCAACATGGCCGGTCAGGATCGTGGCGGGAAGGCCTTCGAACAGTGCAGCGGCGGGGCCGGCGCCCACGACCAGCGGCCGCACCCGCACGCCCTGCTGTTCGAGCCGCCTGATCACCGACACGAACACATCGATGCCCTTTTCGAGCACCAGCCGCCCGAAGAACAGCACCACGACTTCGTTATCGGCGATGCCCTGCGCATGGCGCCAAGCCACGTCGCGGCGAGCCGGATTGAACAGATCGGCATCGATGCCACGACTCCACACGCTGGCGTGATCGTCGCCGCGCATCATCTTCATCTCGGCGACGAGCGCAGTGGTGGGCGCGAGCACATGGTCGCTGCGGCGGTAGAACCGGCGCAAGTGTGCATTGAGCACCGGTACTGCCCATTCGATGCCGTAATAGGCAAGGTATGTTTCGAACCGCGTGTGCATGCTCGCCACGATCGGCACGCCGAGCTGCTTGGCGAAGGTCTGCGCGCGGGTGCCGAGGATGTCGGGGGTGGAGACGTGGATGAGGTCGGGCTGGAACCGCCGCACGTCCTCGCGGATTTCGCGCGGCAGGCCCAGCGCCAGACGGAACTCGGTGCGCTTGGGCAGCGTGACCGAGGGCACCGGCACCAGCGTGCCCGCCGGCTCGAACGCGGGCGTGTCGGTGACGGGCGAATAGACTCGCACCGTGCAGCCGGACTTGTCCTCCAGATGCCGCACCAGGATGTTCAGCGCCTGGTTGGCCCCTTCGCGCAAGTAATTGTAGTTGCCTGAAAACAACGCGATCCGCACGCGCCTCAAACCTGCCGGAAGTTGAGCGCCGCGTTGAGCACGAACACGACGAGGCCCGCCACCAGCGACACCAGCGCGCGGGCGACAAGGTAATTCATGTGCGTTACTGCGAGCAGGGCGGCATAAAGTGCGGTGGTGACGAGCAGGCCCACGCCCGAATTGACCAGGAACAGCGCATAACCGCTGCCCACGCCGCGATCGCTGCCGCGAAAGATCCACGCCCGGCCGAGCATGTAATGCAGCGTGTTGGCGATGACGAATCCGATCCCCGCGGCGACCACTTTCGATACGCCGAGAAACTGAACCAGCGCCCACAGCACCACCAGCCCGATGCCGAACACGAAGCAACTGACCACGGTGTTGCGCACCAGCATCGCCCCGACGCGCGGCGAGAGCAGCCGGCGCATCTTGCTGGCGCTCGTGTGATCGGCGCGATCCATGTCGAACGTCGACTGCATCGTCACGCGCGCGAAACCGTCGCCAGCGACGGGGCCGGCATCGGCTGGATCCTGACGGGCTCGGCCGCGTCGATCCAGTCGGTCCGGCGCTTGATGAACGGGTTGAAGAACAGGAACGGCAGCTTCACGAACAGCAGTTCTGCGTGGATGAAGCTGTCGACTGCGCGTTCCCACCAGCGCGGCTCGCGCTTGGCGTTGACGCACAGCCAATCGTCGTACGGCGCCCAGTGGCTCGGTTCGTCGATCTTGATGATACGGAAGATTTTCGTCAGCACCGGATCGGACAGGATCATGCGGTTCGACAGCAAGGTTTCGAGCTGGCGAGCCCCACGTTGTTCGGTCAACGAGATCACCCGGCACAGCCGTTCGAACAGCGCGTCGCGCTCGACGATCGAGCGCGTGTCGAGATTGGCGATGTGCCGGCCGAACATGATCTCGACGAAGCGGTCGATGTGGCCGAAGCTGCGGTTGACCGACAGCGGCATCACGCCGCGCAGTTCGAACCAGCGGCGGAACATCACGTAATGCTTGCGTTCGTCGGCGCGGTGCTTTTCGACCCGCGCGATCATCGCGGTGTCGTCGGGCGAGCGTTGGCGGATCGCATCGAGCACCTGGTCGATGGCGGTATAGCCGCGGTGTTCGTTATAGATGTATATGCTGCCGACAACGTCGAGATAGCGGTCTTTGAACCAGGCGAACATTCAAGTCTCCGAACGGTGCGCGCAACGCGCCCCGGGCATACAACGCATTCGATGCCTGTTGGTTCAAATTCAAACGCCGCAGACTGACAATCGACCAATCCAACTAAGGTTTATCAAGGAAATACAATGGAATCCGATTCACCTTCAGGCAATCCGCCCGCCCGGCGCATTGCGCTGCTGATCGATGCCGACAACGTCTCGCACACCAAAATCGCGGCGATGCTGGCCGAGCTGTCGAAGTACGGCACTGCCAATATCCGCCGCGCATATGGCGATTGGGGCAGTTCTGGCCTCAAGGGCTGGAAGGCGCGGCTGCACGAATTTGCGATCCGCCCGATCCAGCAGTTCAGCTATTCGACCGGCAAGAACGCCACAGACATTGCGCTGGTGATCGACGCGATGGAGCTGCTTTACACGCAAAAGCTCGACGCGTTCTGCATCGCCTCGAGCGACGCCGATTTCACCCCGCTGATCATGCAGCTCAAGGCCAACGGCCACGAAGTCTATGGCTTCGGCGAGCGCAAGACGCCGGCGCCGTTCGTGAATGCCTGCACGACGTTCCTGTATCTCGACAGCCTCGATGGCGCGGTCACGGTCGATCCCGTGGTCAGCGAGCCTGCCCCCAAAGCCAAGCGCAAGGACCGTGTGAAGCCTTCCGCCAAAGTCGAGGCACCCGTTGCCGATTCCACTCCGATCGCCACCGCACCACGGCCGCTGGCGCAGGATGCCACGCTGGTCACGATCCTGCGTGGTGCGGTCGAAGCCTCCGCGCGCGAGGACGGCTGGGCGGCGATGTCGGCGGCCGGCAGCGCGGCCAAGCGCCAGGCACCAATCGATCCGCGCAATTATGGCGTGAAGAACTTCCCCGGCTTGTTCGAAGCGACCGGGCTGTTCGAGATCTTCAAGGCCGAAAGCGGCCAGAGCTATGTTGCCGACAAGCGCAACACCGATCGCTCGCCGCGCCCGGACCGGTAAGGACTAGGCGGCGCGCAGCAGACCCGGCTGTGCCTGCGACTGGCTGATCTCGTCTGTCACGATATCGAACCGTTCGAGGTTGGTGCCGCCGAATGCGGTGGTGATCGCAACATCGGTCGCGTCGCGGCCGCGCGCCATGACGATCCGGCCAATCCGCGGAGTGTTGTGGCGCGCATCGTATGTGTACCACTCACCGTCGACGAACGCTTCGAACCAGGCGCTGAAATCCATCGGCGCGTCGACCAGCGGCACGCCGATATCGCCCAGATAGCCGGTGCAGTAGCGCGCGGGAATGTTGACGCAGCGGCACAGCGTGACCGCCAGGTGCGCGAAATCGCGGCACACGCCGACGCGCTCCTGATAGCCTTCCCAGGCGGTGCGGTCCTTGCGCGCGAACTGGTAACCGAACTGGATGTGATGATGCACCCAGTCGACGATCGCCTCGACCCGTCCGCGCGCCGACAGGATCGAGCCGAATTGCGCCCACGCGAACTGCATCAACCTTTCGGTCTCGCAATAGCGGCTGGCCAGCAGGAAGGGCAGCACCGCTTCGGGCAGTGCATTGACGGGCATGACCGGCATGTCGGGCGCGCGGCGATCGGGCAAGCCGCTGTCTGAGATCACGAAACTGTTGCGCAACCGGGTGCGGCCCGCGGGCATCGTCACGCGCGTGGCGACGTTGCCGAAGCTGTCGATATAATTGTACGCCGGCAGTGTGCGCGGGCTGGCGCCCTCGGCCTCGATCGTGATGTGGTGTGGGGTGCGCAGATCGCGGTTGCGCGAAGGGTGGACGCTCAACAGCGCAATCAGTGGCGTGGGCGCAAACGATGACATGACAATGTCGAAACCGGCTTTGATCAACATGATAGGGGCTCTGCGGAATGGTCGGGGTTGGCGCATAACGGCGCAAGGCACCATTCGATCCCCAAAATTATCGGGCGCGCCGGCCGTCGATTTGCTCGGACCCTGATCGCGGTTCGCGGGTTGAAGGGGCACATCCCCATTCTCGACAGGCCACCGGAGATTATCATGGCGAGCAAGAAACCCAGCACGACCCCAGTCGCGACCCGCCCGGGCAACGGCGGCGAAACCCATCAGGACGCTGGCCAGGAAACCGGGGGTGGCGGAGCAGTGCTCACCACCAACCACGGCGTCCCCGTTTCGGACAACCAGAACAGCCTGCGCAGCGGTGTGCGCGGGCCGACGCTGCTCGAAGACTTCGTGCTGCGCGAAAAAATCTTCCACTTCGACCACGAACGCATCCCCGAACGCATCGTTCACGCGCGCGGATCGGGCGCGCACGGTGTGTTCGAGGCGACCGCCGACATCTCCGACCTGTCGAAGGCGGCGGTGTTCACCAAGGGCGAGAAAACCGAACTGTTCGTGCGCTTTTCCACGGTGGCGGGCGGCGCCGGGTCGGTCGACACCCCGCGCGACGTGCGCGGCTTCGCAGTCAAGTTCTACACCCGCGAGGGGAACTGGGACCTTGTCGGCAACAACATCCCGGTGTTCTTCATCCAGGATGCGATCAAGTTTCCCGACCTGATCCACGCGGTGAAGATGGAGGCCGATCGCGGTTATCCGCAAGCCGGCAGCGCGCACGACACGTTCTGGGACTTCGCCTCGCTGACCCCCGAAACCACGCACATGCTGATGTGGGCGATGTCCGACCGCACGCTGCCGCGTTCGCTCAGGATGATGGAGGGCTTCGGCATCCACACCTTCAAGCTGGTCAACGCTGCGGGCAAGGCCAGCTTCGTCAAGTTCCACTGGAAGCCGCGGGCAGGCGTGCAATCGACGATCTGGGACGAGGCGCTCAAGTTGCAGGCAGCGGACAACGACTACCACCGCCGCGACTTGTTCGAGGCGATCGACGGCGGTGATTTCCCGCAATGGGACCTGGGTATCCAGGTGTTCGACCAGGCCTTTGCCGATGCGCAGCCTTACGACGTGCTCGACGCGACCAAGCTGATCCCTGAGGACGACGTGCCCGTGCGGATCATCGGGACGATGACGCTCAACCGCAACGTCGACAACTTCTTCGCCGAGACCGAGCAGGTTGCGTTCCTGCCGAGCAACGTGCCGCCGGGGATCGATTTCTCGAACGATCCGCTGCTGCAGGGGCGGCTGTTCAGCTATCTCGACACGCAGAAATCGCGGCTGGGCACGACCAATTTTCATCGGATCCCGGTCAACGCGCCGCGCTGCCCGTTCGGCAATTTCCAGCGCGATGGGCAGATGCAGACGATGGTGCCCAAGGGCCGTGCCAACTACGAACCCAACAGCCTGGCGGCGCATGGCGAGGACGGCGGCCCGCGTGAAAGTGTGGCCACTGGCTTCGTCACCGACAATGCCGTGATCGGCGCCGACGAAACCGGCGACAAGCTCCGCATCCGCTCGGACACCTTCGCCGATCACTACAGCCAGGCGCGGCTGTTCTGGCGCTCGCAGACGCCGAGCGAGCAGGCACATATCGCCTCGTCGTTCGTGTTCGAATTGTCGAAAGTGGGTGTGCTCGAACAGGTTCCGCCGCGCATGCTGGCGAATTTGCGCAATGTCGATGAAGGCTTGGCCAAGCGGGTCGCGGCGGGGCTGGGAATCGATCTGCCCAAGGCCGCCAAGCCGGCTCGTGCGCCTGTCGACATGGCACCGTCGGACACGCTGTCGATCCACAAAAACATGAAGCCGACCCTCGAAGGCCGTAGCGTCGGTGTGCTGATTGCCGATGGCACCGATGCGGCCGAACTGGCCGGCGTGGTCGCGGCGGTGAAGAAGGCCAAGGGCAAGCCGATGCTGGTCGCGCCCAAGGTGGGCGGCGCAAAACTGTCCGACGGCAGCTTGCAGCAGGCCTACGGGCAGCTCGCGGGCACGCCCTCGCAATTGTTCGATGCGGTGGCGATCGTGCTGTCAGAGGCGGGCTGCGCGGCGCTGATCAAGCAGGGCGCGGCGGTGCAGTGGGCGATGGACGCGTTCGGCCACCTCAAGGCGATCGGCGCGAGCAAGGCCGCCGGGCCGCTGCTCGAAAAGGCGGGCGTGGTGGTCGACGCGGGCGTGACCGATCTTGGTCCGAAGTTCGTCAAGGCGGCGGCGCTGCGGTTCTACGATCGCGAGCCGGGTGTGCGCGACCTGGCCTGACCGCACAGAAAATCCGCTTGCATTCTTTCCCCGAATCCCTTTAATGAAACGTAAAAGGTGTTATTAAAGGGATTCGGGATGGGTGCTGCAACCGACAAGCTGACCGGCCAGGTCCAGGCCCGCGATCGCTTCGCGCATTCGCACGATGAATTGCGCACGACGCAGATCGCGGCGCTCGATGAACGCTTCCAGCAGCAGAAGGATCGCATCAAGCTGCTCGGCCACCGCGCCACCGAAACCGGAATCGACGCGGCCCACTCGCTCGACGACATGGTACCGCTGCTGTTCCCGCACACCGCCTACAAGAGCTATCCCGAAAAGTGGCTGATGGATCAGCAATGGGCGCGGATGAACAAGTGGCTCGGCACGGTCTCGGCGTACCCGATCCAGCCCATCGAGACGGACACGATCCGAGACGTCGATGACTGGATCGATCGGTTGCAGGCAGTCGGGCACTTCATTTCGTGTTCGAGCGGGACCACCGGCAAGTCGGCGATGCTGATCGCCTCACAGAAGGATATGGACTGGTCGCGGATCGATACGGTGCAGGTGTTTGCGTGGGGTTCAGGGGTTGCGCCGGCGCAGGATCGCAAGCTGATCGGCTGCGTGCCGGTGGCGACCGTGCCCAAGAACCAGGTGATCGGCGAAGCGCAATACACCGCCTTTGCCGATCCCGCGTTGCCGCGCTTTACCTATCCGGTGCCGCCGATCACCGTCGGCACGCTCACCAACATGGTCGTGATGCGCAAGAAGATGGCCGATGGCGTGGCGCGGCCCGAGGAAGTGGCGGCGTTCGAGGCCACCTCGCGTGAACGGCAGACCACGCTCGACCGCGCGATCGGCATTGCGGCGGCGGAGATTATCGCCAACCGTCATCGCAAGCTGATGGTTTCGGGCTTGTGGAGTGGGCTCTATGCGGTGGCCAAGGCGGTTCGCGATCAGGGCTTCAGCGCCAAAGACTTCAACCCCGACAACTGCATCTACGTCGGCGGCGGGCTCAAGCGCGCGCAATTGCCCACCGATTATCAACAGTTTGTCCACGAAACCTTCAACATTCCCGGCAACCGCAACTTCCAGAACTATTCGATGCAGGAACTGAACTCGGGGATGCCCAAGTGCCGCGAGGGCGGGCGCTATCACGTGCCGCCGTGGATCGTGCCGTTCGTGCTCGACAAGGACGGCAGCACCCGGCTGCCACACGAGCACGGCGAGATCGAGGGCCGCGCGGCGTTCTTCGATCTCTCGCTCGACGGGCGCTGGGGCGGGGTGATCACCGGCGACAGGATCGCGCTGGACTTTGCACCCTGCAAGTGCGGCAATGCCGGCCCGTCGATCCGCGACGACATCGCGCGCTATGCCGATCTGGAGGGTGACGACAAGATCGGCTGCGCGGGCACGATCGATGCTTA
This sequence comes from Novosphingobium sp., assembly GCF_025351285.1. Taxonomy (GTDB): domain Bacteria; phylum Pseudomonadota; class Alphaproteobacteria; order Sphingomonadales; family Sphingomonadaceae; genus Novosphingobium. The sequence continues at coordinate 31,671 of NZ_JANXWG010000099.1, read as the reverse complement.
CGTGCGGGGGGTGGCGTGATGGAACAGACCGAAGCGGTTGTCTCCGCTCCCTTCTTCCTGCGCGGTGAATTGGTTGAAGGGCAGGACATTGTGCACCGTTCGCGCGACCTGGGCGTACGCTTCGCCACGCCGAAGCTGGACCTCGACCGCGTCGTCCACCCCCGTACCGAAGTGCCGCCGCTGCTCAACGTGCCACTGGCCGAGATCATCGACTTCCTCGTCGAGACCGGCGAACGCATCCGCGATCCGAAGAATGTGTTCATGCAGGAATGTATCGAGCGGATGTGCGCCACCCACGTGCTGCCGCGCGAGGTGGTCGCAAACCAGGCGCTGTATGCGGCAACCTATCTCGACAAGCGCAAGCTCATGGCCGAAGTCGAGCAGAACTTCCCCGATCCGCGCGCGCTCGATCAATGGGTGCCCAAGCACGACTTCACCGGCCGCCGCAGCTTCGTGCGCGCCTTCGCGCCGCGGCTGATCCACGTTCTGCCCGGCAATTCACCGGGGGTGGCGGTCAAGTCGGTGGCGCAAGGGGCGATGGTCAAGGCCATCAACTTGTTCAAGATGTCGTCGAGCGACCCGTTCACGATGGTCGCGATCCTGCGGATCATGGCCGATATCGATCCCGCGCATCCGATCGTGAAGTCGATGTCGGCGGTCTATTGGCGCGGCGGCGACGAACCCGTCGAGCGCGTGCTCTACCGCCCGCAGTACTTCGATAAGATCGTCGCATGGGGCGGGGGCGAGGCGATCGGCAATGTCGCCAAATACATCGGGCCGGGGTTCCAACTCGTCTCGTTCGACCCCAAGACCTCGATCTCGTTCGTCGGCCGCGAAGCCTTCGCCTCGGACGAAACGCTTGCGCTCACCGCCGATCTCGCCTCGGCGGATGTGATGACGCTCAACCAGGAGGCCTGTGTCGCCAGCCGCTTCCAGTTCGTCGAGGGAACGGCTGAGCAGGTCGATCGCTTCTGCGCCGCGCTGCACGCCCGCATAGCCACCCGCGCGGCAGCATCGGGCGACGTGCGCGCTCTCGACATGGACATGCGCGAGGCGGTCGAGACGATGATCATGATGGACGACGAATACGGCGTGTGGGGGCGCACCGACGGCAAGGGGCTGGTGATCCGATCGGACGAGCCGGTCGATTTCCACCCCATCAACAAAACTGCCAATGTGGTGCGCGTCGACTCGCTCGACGATGCGGTGAAGTATATCAACGTGGCAACCCAGACCGTGGGCTTTTATCCGTTCGACCGTATGGCCGTATATCGCGACCGCCTGGCCAGTGGCGGAGCGCAGCGGATCGTCCATCTGGGCGAGGCCGGCCCAAGCACGATCGGCAATCCGCACGACGCGATGTACCCGCTCCACCGCTTCGTCCACTGGATGGCGCATGAGGACGGCATCGCGTCCGCATGAACGCGCGCCGGATTGCGATGAGGAGCCGCCCCTCGCCGGTTGGCGAACTGCTGCGGTAAAGAAACAGCGACCTTTGCCATGCAGCGCTTGGCTTGAAACATGGAGTTGGCAGGGTGGATCAGTTGAAAACGCCGGCGCAGCTCGTCTCGGGACGAGTCAAAGGAATCCTCCTGAACTATTTCACAGACGAGGATGGGCTTCACCCGCTGAAAGACAATCGGATTCAGATTTATCTGAACAACGATTCGGACGGGAAGCTTTACAATCTGTTTTCGCGCGAAGGAGCCGGCCCGGCTGATGTTTTTGCCTGGGCCGCTGTGGCGATGCACTCCTACGAAAGCAAAACCAATGTCGAAGTGGAGGTGGAGCCGTTCGACAACGTCGATGTGACGGGTAACTATTTCATCGACGCCATGAAGCCAGCCTGATCTGCGGAGTTGGAGGCGCGCCGTTTGCGCGAAGCGGCTTCGATTTGAAACCAGAAGTTTGCGCGCACACAACGCTCGTCATTCACCGTCCGTCGATGCCGCACGACGGATGCTGAACCGCGTTCCGTCTGACGAATGGGGTGGGGCAGCGCGTCCTTGACCAAAACCAACAACACGCCTAGGGGCCGCACTCGTTCGGACGGGGAAGCCTGTCCGGCGTTGAGCTGAACATTGGCGGTGTGGTGGGGGCAACCTCGCAGAATTCCGTCAAAGTAACCCGGTTCCCAAGGGGTTCGGGTGGAGTGTTTTCGGCTCATGATGCGCAAGGGCGCCTGATTCGGCCAAAGTCGAATTGCCACCCTATTTCGCACATCGTGAGGCCCAAGCCGTCCACCAGACACCAACGGAACCAGACCAGTTCGATCCTAACCTGATCGTGCGTGGGACCCCCGCGCTCCGTTCAGGAAAAGTAGGAACCGGTTTTCCGCCCGGAAAGGGCGCTCTCTACGGGCCACTTTCGCCCGTAGAGACAAAAAGGTGAAGCGATTACATGCCAACTATCAACCAGTTGATCCGCAAGGGTCGTGTGCCGCAGAAGGCCAAGTCCAAGGTTCCGGCGATGGAGCAGAACCCGCAGAAGCGCGGCGTTTGCACTCGCGTTTACACCACCACCCCGAAGAAGCCGAACTCGGCGCTGCGCAAGGTGGCCAAGATCCGCCTGACCAATCAGCGCGAAGTCATCTCGTACATCCCGGGTGAAGGCCACAACCTGCAGGAGCACTCGGTGGTGCTGATCCGCGGCGGTCGTGTTCGCGATCTTCCCGGCGTGCGCTATCACGTGCTGCGCGGCGTGCTCGATACGCAGGGCGTCAAGAACCGCAAGCAGAGCCGCTCGAAGTACGGCGCCAAGCGTCCGAAGTAAGCCGGGCTAACGCTCGCGAGACCCATTCTCGCGGTGCCGGCCCGCTCCCCCTGCCCAGACGCCCCTAAGGGGTAAACTCTGGGTGGCTGGGCAGGGGGAGCGGGCCGGCACCGCAAGGCAGACCCGGATGGGTCTGCCGCACTCCGAAGGAGTAAGATCAAATGTCACGTCGTCGTCGTCCCGAGAAGCGGGAAATCCTGCCTGATCCGATGTTCAAGGATCAGACCCTGTCGAAGTTCATGAACAACCTCATGCTCGACGGGAAGAAGTCGGTCGCCGAATCGATCGTCTATGGCGCGATGGATACGATGCAGACCCGCGCCAAGGCCGATCCGATCCAGCTGTTCCACGATGCGCTCAACAACGTGAAGCCGCAGATCGAAGTCCGGTCGCGCCGTGTGGGTGGTGCTACGTACCAGGTGCCGGTCGAAGTGCGGCCCGAACGTGCGCAGGCGCTGGCCATGCGCTGGCTGATCACCGCGGCGCGCAACCGGTCGGAAACGACGATGGTGGCGCGGCTGTCGGCGGAACTGCTCGACGCGGCGAACAACCGCGGCAACGCGGTGAAGAAGCGCGAAGATACGCACCGCATGGCGGACGCGAACCGGGCGTTCTCACACTACCGTTGGTAAAGCGATTCGAGGGCGCCGGGCTGCTTTTGGGTGGCGGGCGTCTTCAAATCGTCACATTCGTAACCATATGGGCGGTGTGCTCCGGTCGACCGGCGCAACTTTCCAGCTAAAACGCCTCTCGGCAAAGGAATAGCAGACATGGCCCGCAGCCATCCGCTCTCGATGTATCGCAACATCGGCATCATGGCGCACATCGACGCCGGCAAGACGACGACGACCGAGCGCATCCTGTTCTACACCGGCAAGTCCTACAAGATCGGCGAGGTCCACGACGGCGCCGCCACCATGGACTGGATGGAGCAAGAGCAAGAACGTGGTATTACAATCACTTCGGCAGCCACGACGTGCTTCTGGGGCGATTACCGCATCAACATCATCGACACCCCCGGGCACGTGGACTTCACCATCGAAGTCGAACGCTCGCTGCGGGTGCTGGACGGCGCGGTAGCCTGCTTCGACGGCGTGGCCGGAGTCGAACCCCAGTCCGAAACCGTGTGGCGCCAGGCTGATAAGTACGGCGTTCCACGTATGTGCTTTATCAACAAGCTCGACCGCACCGGTGCCAACTTCAAGTATTGTGTCCAGTCGATCATCGACCGCTTGGGCGCCAAGCCGGCGGTGCTGTACATCCCGATCGGCCTCGAAGCCGATCTGCGCGGGTTGGTCGACCTGGTCGAGAACCGGGCGATCATCTGGAAGGACGAATCGCTCGGCGCCGAGTTCTTCTACGAGGAAATCCCGGCGGATCTCGCCGACGAAGCAGCGCTCTATCGCAGCGAATTGATCGAACTGGTCATCGACCAGGACGACGACGCGATGGAAGCCTATCTCGACGGCAAGGAACCCGATGTCGCCACGCTGAAAGCGTGCATCCGCAAGGGTACGCTCAACCATTCGTTCGTGCCGGTGGTGTGCGGCTCGGCATTCAAGAACAAGGGCGTCCAGCCACTGCTCGATGCCGTGGTCGACTATCTGCCTTCGCCGCTGGACATCGAAGACGTGCAGGGCGTCAAGATGGACAGCGACGAGAAGGACAGCCGGCCGCCCAAGGACGACGCACCGTTCAGCGCGCTGGCGTTCAAGGTGATGAACGATCCGTTCGTCGGCAGCCTGACCTTTATCCGCATCTATTCGGGTTCGCTCACCAAGGGCACCTACCTGAACTCGGTGAAGGACAAGAAGGAGAAGGTCGGCCGCATCCTCGAAATGCACGCGAACGACCGCAAGGACATCGACGAAGCCTTCGCGGGCGACATCGTTGCACTCGCCGGCATGAAGGAAACCACGACGGGCGACACGCTCTGCGCCGAACGGCAGCCGATCGTGCTCGAACGGATGGAATTCCCCGAGCCGGTGATTGAACTGTCGGTCGAACCCAAGACCAAGGCCGACCAGGAGAAGATGGGCATCGCGCTCAACCGTCTCTCGGCCGAGGACCCCTCGTTCCGCGTTTCGACCGATCACGAATCGGGCCAGACGATCATCAAGGGCATGGGCGAATTGCACCTCGACATCATTGTCGATCGCATGCGCCGCGAGTTCAAGGTCGAAGCCAACGTCGGTGCGCCGCAGGTGGCTTACCGCGAATACCTCGGCAAGCCGGTCGACGTCGATTACACGCACAAGAAGCAGTCGGGCGGTACGGGCCAGTTCGGTCGCGTGAAGGTCAAGGTCAATCCGGGCGAGCGCGGTTCGGGCATCATCTTCAAGGACGAGATCAAGGGCGGTAACATTCCCAAGGAATTTATCCCCGCGATCGAAAAGGGCATGCGGGAAACCGCCGCTTCGGGTTCGCTGGTCGGGTTCCCGATCATCGATTTCGAGATCCTGCTTTACGACGGCGCCTACCACGACGTCGACTCGTCGGCGCTGGCGTTTGAAATCGCAGGCCGCGCCTGCATGCGTGAAGTGGCGCAGAAGGCCGGCATCAAGCTGCTCGAACCGATCATGAAGGTCGAGGTCGTCAGCCCCGAGGAATATCTGGGCGACGTCATCGGCGACATGAACAGCCGTCGCGGGCAAATCCAGGGCACCGACAGCCGGGGCAACGCCCAGGTCGTCGAGGCGATGGTGCCGCTGGCGAACATGTTCGGCTACGTGAACCAGCTCCGCTCGTTCACGCAAGGGCGTGCCAACTACTCGATGTTCTTCTCACACTACGACGAGGTCCCGGCCAACGTCGCAGCCGAAGTCAAGGAAAAGCTCGCCTGAGGCGAGTGAGGATCACGGAGAAGCTTGCCTGATCGGCAAGTTCATACTAGGGGCGGCGCTCGATTCAGCGGGCGCGGTCTCCGCAGCAATCAAATTCAAGCGAACAGAAGGTTTGGACAATGGCAAAGGCAAAATTCCAGCGGACGAAGCCGCACTGCAACATCGGCACCATCGGTCACGTCGACCATGGCAAGACCACGCTGACGGCCGCAATCACCAAGGTGCTGGCCGAAACCGGCGGTGCCACCTTCACCGATTATGCCAACATCGACAAGGCGCCCGAAGAGCGTGAGCGCGGCATCACGATCTCGACTGCGCACGTCGAATACGAAACCGAAGCGCGTCACTACGCTCACGTCGATTGCCCGGGCCACGCCGATTATGTGAAGAACATGATCACCGGCGCTGCGCAGATGGACGGCGCGATCCTGGTCGTTAACTCGGCCGATGGCCCGATGCCGCAGACTCGCGAGCACATCCTGCTTGCACGTCAGGTCGGCGTTCCGGCACTGGTCGTTTACATGAACAAGGTTGATCAGGTCGACGACGACGAGATCCTCGAACTCGTCGAACTCGAAATGCGCGAACTGCTGACGTATTATGGCTTCGATGGCGACGCTATTCCGTTCGTCAAGGGTTCGGCCCTGGCCGCGCTCGAAGGCCGCGACGACGCGATCGGCAAGGAATCGATCTACGCGCTGATGAAGGCAGTCGACGAGTTCATCCCGCAGCCCCCGCGCCCGACTGACAAGCCGTTCCTGATGCCAGTGGAAGACGTGTTCTCGATCTCGGGTCGTGGTACGGTCGTCACCGGCCGCGTCGAAGCCGGCATCGTCAAGGTTGGCGAGGAAGTCGAGATCGTCGGCCTCAAGGACACACAGAAGACCGTCGTTACCGGCGTTGAAATGTTCCGCAAGCTGCTCGACCAGGGTGAGGCCGGCGACAACATCGGCGCGCTGGTTCGCGGCGTGAAGCGTGAAGACGTCGAGCGCGGCCAGGTTCTCTGCAAGCCCGGTTCGGTTACGCCGCACACCGAGTTTGCCGCCGAAGTGTACGTGCTGTCGAAGGATGAAGGTGGCCGTCATACGCCGTTCTTCGCCAACTACCGCCCGCAGTTCTACTTCCGCACCACTGACGTGACCGGCGAAGTGATCCTCCCCGAGGGCACCGAAATGGTCATGCCGGGCGACAACGTCTCGATCGGCGTCAAGCTGATCGCGCCGATCGCGATGGACCCGGGCTTGCGCTTTGCAATCCGCGAAGGTGGTCGGACCGTCGGTTCTGGGGTTGTCAGCACGATCTCGAAGTAATATAGGCGCCGCTCCGCCAGAGACCCGGATCTGATTCGGGTCTCTGGCGGCGGTCATTTAGCGGCTGCCCCGCTTGCTCCCTTAGGGGTGAGAAGGCGGGACGGCCGATCTTGGTTTTGCTCTTTCGCATCGGTAAACGGACATGGACGCCCAGAATATCCGCATTCGCCTCAAGGCCTTCGATCATCGTGTGCTCGACCAGGCCACTGGAGAAATCGCGGATACCGCTCGCCGCACCGGCGCGCTGATCCGGGGCCCTATTCCGCTTCCGACGCGCATCGAAAAGTTCTGCGTCAACCGCGGGCCGCACATCGACAAGAAGTCGCGTGAGCAGTTCGAAGTCCGCACCTACAAGCGGTTGCTCGATATCGTGCAACCCAACGCCGCCACCGTGGACGCGCTGATGAAGCTCGACCTCGCCGCCGGCGTCAATGTCGAGATCAAGCTGGCGTAAGCCGACGCGAGTCGACAAGGTTTCGGTCTTCGGACCAAAAGCATACCGGCCTTCGGGCCACATTCCTTCCCACCCTGGCTTCGGCCCGGGTCGGACAAAGCGGGGCAACCCGCCGGACACAGGGATACCTCCGGCGCCGTCTGTTCGAAATTCGAATGGGCATAGCCGGGCAAGCGTCCCCCGTCTCGTCGAGACGATCCCGTGAGGGTTCGTTTCGGCAACCAGCCCGGACGGGGCTCGTTTCCAATTTTCAGGGCTGGACATGCCTTTCGGAGATGGTCTCCGTAAGGCCTCTGTGGGGTTCGCGCGGTAACCGCTGCGCTGCCCCGGTATTGAGGAGCATGATCATGCGCACTGGCGTGATCGCGAAGAAGGTGGGGATGACCCGCCTGTTCCAAGACGACGGACGGCACGTGCCGGTTACCGTCCTGTCGCTTGAAGATTGTCAGGTGGTTTCGGTCCGGACTGCGGAACGTGACGGTTACGTCGCGTTGCAGCTCGGTGCAGGCACCGCCAAGCAGAAGAACGTTGCCAAGCCGCAGCGTGAGCATTTTGCCAAGGCCGAAGTGCCACTCAAGGCTTGCGTCGCCGAATTTCGTGTGGCTGACGATGCCACACTCGATGTTGGGGCCACGATTGCCGCCTCGCACTTTGTCACCGGCCAGTTGATCGATGTTTCGGGCAACACGCAGGGCAAGGGTTTCCAGGGCGGCATGAAGCGTTGGGGCTTCGGCGGCATGCGCGCTACCCACGGTGTGTCGATCTCGCACCGTGCACTCGGTTCGACCGGTCAGCGGCAGGATCCGGGTCGCGTCTTCAAGAACAAGAAGATGGCCGGCCACATGGGTGACAAGCAACGCACCCAGCAGAACCTCGAAGTTGTCCGCACGGATGACGAGCGTGGGCTGATCTTCGTCAAGGGCTCGGTCCCCGGCGCCAAGAATGCCTGGTTGCTCGTCCGTGACTCGGTCAAGGTTTCGCGCCACGCTGACGCGCCTTATCCGGGTGCCGTCAAGCAGGCTGACAACAACAATGCGGCTGCTGCCGATACGCCGGTGGAAACGTCCGCTGCGGTCGAAGCGACCGACAGTCAGGAGGGCTGATCCATGAAGATCAAGCTTCATAACCTCGACGGTTCGGAAGGTTCGAGCGATATCGAGCTTTCGGATGCCGTCTTCGGGATCGAACCCCGTGCCGACATCCTTCACCGTGTTGTCACCTGGCAGCTCGAGAACCGTCGCGGCACCGCCCGTGCGGCGCGCGAGCGGTCTGACGTGGCCCGTACCGGCAAGAAGTTGGGCAACCAGAAGGGTGGCGGTACCGCTCGCCACGGCGATCGTGCTGCACCAATCTTCATCGGTGGTGGCAAGGCTCACGGTCCGCGCAAGCGCGATTTCGACGTCTCGCTCAACAAGAAGATCCGTGCGCTTGGCTTGCGAATGGCGCTGTCATCCAAGGTCCAGGGCGGACTGGTGATCGTCGACACGCTCGATCTGACCGATGCCAAGACCAAGGCACTTGGTGCGCAGCTCGCCCAGGCGAACTGGGGCCGCAAGGTGCTGGTCGTCGATGGCGATGCCGTCAACGAGGGCTTTGCCCGCGCTGCGCGCAACTTGGTCGGTGTCAACGTGATGCCGGCGATGGGCGCCAACGTTTATGACATCCTGAAGCACGACACGTTGGTGCTGACGCGCGCTGCGGTCGAAAAGCTGGAGGCGCGTTTCAATGGCTAAGGCCCCCGCCAAGAAGACGGATGGCATCGATACGCGTCATTATGACGTGATCGTGGCTCCGCACATCACCGAGAAGGCAACGCTGCTCTCCGAGCACAACGCGGTTGTCTTCAAGGTGGCCAACAAGGCCACCAAGGCCGAGATCAAGGCGGCTGTCGAAGCGCTGTTCAATGTCAGCGTCACCGCAGTCAACACGATCGTCCAGAAGGGCAAGACCAAGCGTTGGAAGGGCAAGCCCTACAAGCGCACGGACATCAAGAAGGCGATTGTCACGTTGGCCGCCGGCCAGTCGATCGACATCACCGAAGGGGTCAGGGGTTAAGCCATGGCACTCAAGAATTATAACCCGACCAGCCCGGCGCGGCGTGGCCTCATTCTCGTCGACAAGTCGTCGCTGTGGAAGGGCAAGCCCGTCAAGGCGCTGACAGAAGGCAAGAGCAAGACCGGCGGCCGCAACAACAAGGGCCACGTGACGTCGCGCGGCATCGCCGGCGGCCACAAGCAGTCTTACCGGACGATCGATTTCAAGCGCCGCAAGTGGGACATGCCCGCAACGGTAGAGCGCCTGGAATATGACCCTAACCGTACTGCGTTCATTGCGCTGGTGAAGTACACCGACGGCACGCAGACTTATATCCTGGCACCCCAGCGTCTCGCCGTTGGCGATACTGTGGTCGCCGGTGAAAAGGTCGATGTGAAGCCGGGCAACGCGATGCCGCTGGGCCAGATGCCGGTTGGCACGATCATCCATAACGTCGAGATGAAGCCAGGCAAGGGCGGTCAGATCGCTCGTTCGGCAGGCACTTACGTGCAGTTGGTCGGTCGCGATCGCGGCATGGTCATCGTGCGCCTGAACTCGGGCGAGCAACGGTACCTGCGTGGCGATTGCATGGGTACGGTTGGAGCGGTCTCGAACCCCGATAACCAGAACCAGAACCTCGGCAAGGCTGGTCGCAGCCGCTGGATGGGCATTCGTCCGTTGACTCGCGGTGTTGCCAAGAACCCGGTCGATCACCCGCACGGCGGTGGTGAAGGCCGGACCTCGGGCGGCCGTCATCCGGTCACGCCATGGGGCAAGCCGACCAAGGGTGCGCGCACCCGCAACAACAAGCAGACCGACAAGATGATCATCCGGTCGCGTCACGCTAAGAAGAAGAGGTAACCGCCATGGCACGTTCCGTCTGGAAAGGCCCCTTCGTCGACCTGCACCTGCTCAAGAAGGCAGAGGGTGCACAGGATAGCGGCAGCCGCGTCGCCCCGATCAAGACCTGGTCGCGTCGTTCGACGATCCTGCCGCAGTTCGTCGGGCTTACGTTCAACGTCTACAACGGGAAGAAGTTCATTCCCGTCTCGGTCAACGAAGACATGGTCGGGCACAAGCTCGGTGAATTCTCGCCGACGCGTACGTTCCCCGGTCACGCCGCGGACAAGAAGGGCAAGCGCTGATGGGCAAGGAAAAATCTCCGCGCCGCGTGGGCGACAAGGAAGCACTCTCGGTGGGCACGCAGATCCGTGGCTCGGCGCAGAAGCTCAACCTGGTTGCCGGCCTGATCCGTGGTCGCCGCGTCGAGGACGCGATGAACATTTTGTCGTTCTCGAAGAAGGGCATGGCGGTTGACGCGCGCAAGGTACTCGCTTCGGCGATCGCCAACGCCGAAAACAACCACAACCTCGACGTCGACGCATTGGTCGTCGCCGAAGCGAGCGTGGGCAAGTCGATCACGATGAAGCGCTTCCACACGCGTGGTCGCGGCAAGTCGACGCGCATCCTGAAGCCATTCAGCCGGCTGCGCATCGTTGTGCGTGAAGTCGAAGAAGAAGCAGGGGAGGCCTGAGCCATGGGTCATAAAAGCAATCCGATCGGCCTGCGCCTGCAGATCAACCGCACTTGGGACAGCCGCTGGTACGCCGAAGGGCGCAACTATCAGCGGATGCTCAAGGAAGACCTTGCGATGCGCAAGTTCATCATGGACACGCTGCCGCAGGCTGCCGTGTCCAAGGTGGTGATCGAGCGTCCGGCCAAACTGTGCCGTGTATCCATCTATGCCGCACGCCCTGGCGTGATCATCGGCAAGAAGGGCGCCGATATCGAAAAGCTGCGTTCGAAGCTGGCCGCGATGACCAGCAGCGACGTCAAACTCAACATCGTCGAAATCCGCAAGCCCGAAATCGACGCCAAGCTCGTCGCGCAGGGCATTGCAGACCAGTTGATCCGCCGCGTGGCGTTTCGTCGGGCGATGAAGCGCGCGATGCAGTCGGCGATGCGTCTGGGTGCCGAAGGCATCAAGATCACTTGCGGCGGTCGTTTGGGCGGTGCGGAAATCGCGCGCGTCGAATCGTATCGTGAAGGTCGCGTGCCGGCTCACACGTTGCGCGCGCACATCGATTACGCCGAAGCCGAAGCGCTAACCGCCTATGGGATCATCGGCATCAAGTGCTGGATCTTCAAGGGCGAGATTCTCGGCCATGACCCGATGGCGCAGGACCGCTTGATGATGGAAGCCCAGACTTCCGGCGTCCGGCCTGCTCGTTGAGCATAGGATAGAGCAAGAACCATGCTGCAGCCAAAGAAAACCAAGTTCCGCAAGACCTTCAAGGGCCGGATCAAGGGTGACGCCAAGGGCGGCTCCGATCTGAACTTCGGGTCTTACGGCCTCAAGGCGCTCGAACCGGAACGCATTACTGCGCGCCAGATCGAAGCCGCTCGCCGTGCGATCACGCGCCACATCAAGCGCCAGGGGCGCTTGTGGATCCGCGTGTTCCCCGACGTGCCGGTCACCAAGAAGCCCGCCGAAGTCCGCCAGGGCAAGGGCAAGGGTGCGATCGAATACTGGGCAGCACGCGTCAAACCGGGCCGCATCCTGTTTGAACTCGATGGTGTTCCGGGTCCGCTCGCCGCAATCGCGTTCCAGCGCGCTGCGATGAAGCTGCCGATCAAGACCAAGGTCGTGGCCCGCTTGGGCGACACCTCGCACCTGGGAGCCGTATGATGGCCAAGACGACTGACAAGATCGATGGTCTGCGCGTTAAGAGCGACGACCAACTGTCGGGTGACTTGGGCGAACTGAAGCGCGAGGCATTCAATCTCCGCTTCCAGGCTGCGACCAACCAGCTCGAACGTCCTGCGCGCATCAAGGAAGTGCGTCGCGATATCGCCCGGATCAAGACGCTGCAGACGCAGCGTTCGCAGTCCAAGACGGCGTAAGGAGAACACGATGCCCAAGCGAATTCTCATCGGGACCGTGGTTTCCGACAAGGCCGACAAGACCGTGATCGTGCAGGTCGAACGCAAGGTGAAGCACCCGATGTACGGGAAGATCATCCGTCGTTCGAAGAAGTATCACGCGCACGACGAGGACAACAGCTTCAAGGCCGGTGAGACCGTGCGGATCGAAGAGACCCGCCCGATGTCGAAGCTGAAGACCTGGAAGGTGATCGAGCGGGTAACCGCTGGAAAGACCGCCGCCGTCGAGGCAGACGTTTAAGAATTACTCATTTGGAACTTCCGGGCTGGTCTCGGAAAGCCACTGAAAAGGAACCGGATCGATGATCCAGATGCAATCCCAGCTTGAAGTCGCTGACAACAGCGGCGCCAAGCGCGTCCAGTGCATCAAGGTGCTGGGCGGATCGAAGCGCCGGGTGGCCGGTGTGGGCGACGTGATCGTGGTATCGATCAAGGAAGCCCAGCCCCGCGCCCGCGTGAAAAAGGGCGATGTTCACCGCGCGGTAATCGTGCGCACCCGCAAGGAAGTGCGCCGCGCCGATGGTTCGGTGATCCGCTTCGACAGCAATGCCGCGGTGCTCGTCGGCAAGAACGAAGAGCCGATCGGCACGCGCATCTTTGGCCCGGTGGTTCGTGAATTGCGCGCTCGCGGGTTCATGAAGATCATCAGCCTTGCGCCGGAGGTGCTCTAATGGCTGCGGCAAAAATCAAGAAGGGTGACGCTGTCGTCGTCCGTTCGGGCAAGGACAAGGGGCGTACCGGTACGGTGCTCCAGGTCATGCCAAAGGATGGCAAGGTGTTGGTGCAGGGCGTGAATATCGCTGCCCGTCACCGTAAGCCCGACCAGGCGAACCCGCAGGGTGGAATCGATCGTCGCGAAGCGCCACTGGCGATCTGCAAGATCGGCTTGGCCGATCCGAAGTCGGGCAAGGCAACCCGCGTGCGTTTTGAAACCAAGGACGGCAAGAAGGTCCGTGTGGCCGTGAAGTCCGGGGAGACGATTGATGGCTGATGCGAAATATACGCCGCGTCTTCGTGCCAAGTACGATGCAGAAATTGCCAAGGCGATGACTGAGAAGTTCGGCTACAAGAACGTGATGGAAGTACCCAAGATCGAAAAAGTCACGCTCAACATGGGCGTTGGCGAAGGCACCCAGGACAAGAAGAAGGTCACCATCGCGGCGACCGAGATGGAGAAGATTGCCGGGCAGAAGCCGGTGATCACCAAGGCGAAGAAGTCGGTCGCGCAGTTCAAGCTGCGCGAAGGCATGGCCATCGGCTGCAAGGTGACCTTGCGCCGTGAACGCATGTACGAATTCCTCGACCGCCTGGTCACGATCGCCATGCCACGCATCCGAGACTTTCGCGGGCTGAACCCGAAGAGCTTCGACGGACGCGGGAATTACGCGATGGGTCTCAAGGAGCAAATCATCTTTCCGGAGATCAGCTACGACTCGATCGAGAAGGTCCGCGGTATGGACATCATCGTGACCACTTCCGCCAAGACCGACGACGAAGCGCGTGAGCTGCTCCGCCTGTTCGGTTTCCCGTTCCCGATCGAGGCAGAGGCCCAGCAGGCGGCGTAAGCTGCCGCGGGTGTCCCCTCCGGTTCACAATTTTCCAAGGAAGAGCTTAAGTCCATGGCGAAACTGAGTTCGATCAACAAGAACGAGCGGCGCAAGAAGCTCGTTGTAAAGTACGCAGCGAAGTATGTGGCGCTCAAGGCAACGGCCGACGACACGTCGCTCGATGACGGCGACCGTTTGATGGCACGGCTCAAGATGGCCGAGCTGCCGCGTAACGCAAACCCCACCCGTGTGCGCAACCGTTGCGCCACCACCGGCCGCCCCCGCGGCTTCTACCGCAAATTCGGCATCAACCGGATCGAGCTGCGCAATCTCGCCAATAAGGGGCTCATCCCCGGCGTGACCAAGTCGAGCTGGTAAGGATCACGACATGGCTTTGACCGATCCCCTGGGTGATATGCTCACCCGCATCCGCAACGGACAGCAGGCAAAGAAGGACACTGTCCTCTCGCCGGCATCCAAGCTGCGCGCGCACGTGCTGGAAGTGCTCCAGCGTGAAGGTTACATCCGCGGATTTTCCGAGGACGCAACCGGTGCCCACCCGCAACTGCGTATCGAACTCAAGTATTTCGAGGGCCAGCCTGCGATCAAGCATGTTGCACGCGTCTCGAAGCCCGGCCGCCGCGTCTACTCGGGAAGCAAGGAGCTTCCCGTGGTGCGCAATGGCCTGGGTATTTCCATCGTCTCGACGCCACGTGGTGTGCTTTCGGATGCCGAAGCGCGCGCCCAGAACGTCGGCGGCGAAGTGCTCGCGGAGGTGTTCTGATGAGCCGCATCGGTAAAAGGCCGGTCGCCGTTCCCAGTGGCGTGACAGCATCGATCGCAGATCGCGTGCTGTCGGTTAAGGGCCCCAAGGGTACGCTGACGTTGTCCATGCGCGACGAGATCAGCTATACGCTGGAAGGCGAGACCATTCTGGTCAAGCCCGCCAATGCTACAAAGCAGGCTCGTGCTTTCTGGGGCATGCAGCGCACGCTGGTCGAAAACCTCGTGACCGGTGTGACCCAGGGTTACACCAAGGTGCTGGAAATCACCGGCGTCGGCTATCGCGCGAACGCTCAGGGCAAAAACCTGAAGCTTCAGCTCGGTTTCAGCCACGACGTCGATTTCCCGGTCCCTGAAGGTATCGAGATCAAGACCCCGGACAACACCACGATCGAAATTTCGGGTATCGACAAGCAGAAGGTCGGCCAGGTGGCCGCAGAGATCCGTCGCTGGCGCAAGCCCGAGCCTTACAAGGGCAAGGGCATCAAGTACCGCGGCGAATACATCTTCCGCAAGGAAGGGAAGAAGAAGTAAGATGGCCAAGCTCTCTCTCTTCGATCGCCGCCGTCAGCGCGTGCGGACTGCGCTCAAAGCGCGTTCGGGTGGCCGCCCCCGGCTGTCGATCCATCGCTCGGGCCGGCACATCTATGCCCAGATCATCGACGATGCTGGGGGGCGTACGATCGCTGCCTCGTCGTCGCTGCTCAAAGGCGAGATCGGTGCCAATGTCGATGCCGCCGCCAAGGTGGGCAAGGACATTGCCGAAAAAGCCAAGGCTGCCGGCATCACCACCGTCGTGTTCGATCGCGGCGGCTTCATCTTCCATGGTCGCGTCAAGGCGCTGGCCGAAGCCGCCCGCGAAGGCGGTTTGGAGTTTTAACGAATGGCTGACGAAATCAACAGCGAAGCCGGTACTGCTCCGGTCGAAGCGGCTCCTGCTGCTGCGCCTGAGCAGCAGCCCCGCGACAATCGTGGTCCGCGTGGCGGCCGTGGCGGCGGCGGCGGCGGCGGGGGTCGTGGCGGCCCCGGCGGCGGCAATGATCGCAATCGTGGCGGCAACCGTCGGGACGATCGTCGTGGCGGCCGTGGTGGCGACGACGATGGCGGCGAGGAGCTGATCGAAAAGCTCGTCCACATAAACCGCGTGTCCAAGACGGTGAAGGGCGGCAAGCGCTTCGGTTTCGCTGCTTTGGTCGTAGTGGGTGATGGCAAGG
The DNA here is from genome assembly GCF_025351285.1 of Novosphingobium sp. Lineage (GTDB taxonomy): Bacteria > Pseudomonadota > Alphaproteobacteria > Sphingomonadales > Sphingomonadaceae > Novosphingobium. The sequence continues at coordinate 15,771 of NZ_JANXWG010000099.1, read as the reverse complement.
GTCGCGTTGGCTTCGGCCACGGCAAGGCTCGCGAAGTGCCCGAAGCGATCACCAAGGCGACCGCATCAGCCAAGAAGAAAATGGTCCGCATCCCGCTCAAGGACGGTCGTACGCTGCACCATGACGGTAAGGGCCGTTTTGGCGCCGGCAAGGTCAACCTTCGCACCGCGCCTGCCGGTACCGGCATCATCGCCGGTGGCCCGATGCGCGCCGTGTTCGAAAGTCTGGGCGTGGCCGACGTGGTGACCAAGTCGGTCGGCTCGTCGAATCCCTACAACATGATCCGCGCCACTTTCGACGCGCTGACCGAACAGACTTCGCCGAAGTCAGTCGCACAGCGTCGTGGCAAGAAGGTTGCAGATCTGCTCGGTCGCGGTGGTGCCAGCACGGCTGAGGCCGAAGTCGCCGCTGCGGCGATTACGGAGTAAGCAGAATGGCTACCATCAAGATCAAGCAGATTGGTTCGCCGATCCGCCGCCCTGCCTCTCAGAAGAAGATTCTGATCAGCTTGGGGCTCGGCAAGATGAACCGCATTGTCGAGATCCAGGATACCCCGGAAACCCGGGGCGCGATCGCCAAGCTGCCACATATGGTAGCGGTGATCGACTGAAACGGTGAAAAGCCCCGGCAGTGCCGGGGTTTTTTGCTATGGTGGGCGGGATCATGTCATCCACATCGGACCCGGTTATCGGACTCGGTTATCGGCCCGATCTGCTCAATGCCAATATGTCGCGTTGGCTGGATCACTTCCGGTGGTTGTCCGCGCTGATGGTTGCCGCATCGCATCTGCGCAACATGGTGATGCCCGATGCGGGACAACTCGGCCCGCTTGCGGCTGTCTTCTATTTTGTCACGCTGTTTGCCGAACAAGCGGTGGTGGTGTTCTTCGTGCTCAGCGGGCTGCTGGTCGGCGGCGTGATCGTGCGCGGGGCTCGAGAGGGCAGCTTTGGGCCGGGCAAATACGCGGTCGACCGCGCGAGCCGGCTTTATGTTGCGCTGATCCCGGCTTTGGTGCTTTCAGTGGCGTTGCAATGGACTTTCGGGGCCGTTTCGTGCTCCGAACCGGACACCGCATTCAGGGTCGCGGGAAATCTGCTGTTCGTCCAGAACTTCGGCGGCACGCCACCATGCAACAATGCCTCGTTGTGGAGCCTTTCGAGCGAAGGCTACTTTTACCTCGTCGGTCCATTGCTGATCCTGGCAGCCGCCACCCGCAAACCGGTGGCGATTGTGCTTGCTCTGGCTGCACTCGCACCAGCCATGTTTGTCCTGAGTTTGAGCCGAATCACGCCTTTGTTCGGTCTGGGCTTATGGCTATGCGGCCTTGTACCCTGGTTCGTCCGGGTTCGGTTGCAAGCCTGGATTGCCGCGCTGCCGCTGATGGGTGTGCTGTTGGCAAGTCGGTTGCATTTGTTCCCAGGCGCCATGTTTGAAGAGGCAGTCATCGCGGTTGCCTTTGTTTTGCTGCTTGCATCGGACCTTGGGAAGGTACGCGCACCCGCTGGGAGGTTGGCAGTCGGGTTGGCGTCATTCTCGTACTCGTTATACCTCGTGCAGATGCCGATAGCGCAAGTCTTCGGGAGGTTCTGGGGTTACCAGGCGCTGCCGAGTGATCGGTTGAGTAGCTACGCACGCTACGCTGTCGGGCTTTCGGTCATCGTTGCCACCGGGTGGTTGTTCGGCCGGTTGTTCGAAGCGCATACCGCCACTGTCCGCAAGCGTGCAATGCGGTTGCTTGGGCTCGATTCGGCGAGATCTTGAGCCTCCTGCGCATCAAGGGATGACAAGTGATGCGCATTCGCCTATGCGCCCACACTTCACCCGGCCGCGATTCCGCTTGGCCGTCTATCAGCGCGACAAAAGCGAAAGCGAGTGCGACACATGAAACTCAATGAAATCCGCGATAACGATGGCGCTCGCAAGGGCCGGATGCGCGTTGGACGCGGCATCGGTTCGGGCAAGGGCAAGACCGCCGGTCGTGGTCAGAAGGGTGCCAAGGCGCGCTCGGGCGTCGCGATCAACGGCTTTGAAGGCGGCCAGATGCCGATCCACATGCGGTTGCCGAAGCGTGGGTTCAACAACCCCTTCGGCAAGGACTTCGCCGAAGCGAACCTTGGCCTGATCCAGAAGGCGATTGAAAACGGCAAGCTCGATGCAGGCCAGCCGATCGATCACGCAGCGTTGCAGGCCGCTGGCCTTGCGCGTGGGGGCAAGGACGGTGTCCGTCTGCTCGGCAAGGGCGAATTCTCCACCAAGGCCACATTCAAGGTCGATGGCGTGAGCAAGGGCGCACGCGAAGCCGTTGAAAACGCCGGCGGATCGGTAGAGTTGCCCGAAGCGAAGCCTTCCGAGCACGAAAAGAAGACCGCGCGTCGCGAAACCAACAAGGCCGCCAAGGCAGCGAAGTAAGGTGCTGGATCGCCCCCGGCGCTAAAGCTGGGAGCGGTCCGCTCCACATTTCGTGGTGGATTCTGCGTTCCTGGGGGGTTCGACTTTGCCGAACGGTGCCTATATGGGCCGCGAACGGTATCGTTCCGCCCCTTAATCGAGGCCTACACGACTCATGGCATCACGCGCCGACAATATCGCGAGCACTCTAAGTCTCGCAAATTTCTCCAAGGCGACCGAGCTCAAGAACCGTATCTGGTTCACTGTGGGCGCGTTGATCGTGTTCCGGTTTCTAAGCTTCGTGCCTTTGCCCGGGGTGAACCCGCTAATCCTCGAAACGCTTTACGCCAAGAGCGCGCAGGGCGGCATTCTCGATATTTTCAACGCCTTTTCGGGTGGTTCGCTTTCGCGCATGAGCCTCATTGCGCTCGGCGTCATGCCTTACATCACTGCTTCGATCGTGGTGCAACTTGCCGCGTCGCTTCATCCCGCGCTGGCGGCGTTGAAGAAGGAAGGTGAAAGCGGGCGCAAGAAGCTCAATCAGTACACGCGCTATGGCGCCGTTGGGCTCACTGCTGTGCAAGGTTGGTTCCTTGCCACCGGGCTTGAGGCGCTGGGTGCATCGGCCGGCATGCAAGCCGTGGTCTATCCGGGCATGCTGTTTCGTGTCGGTGTGGTCGTCAGCCTGATCGGCGGAACCATGTTCTTGCTGTGGCTGGGTGAGCAGATCACCAGCCGGGGTATCGGCAACGGTGTTTCGCTGATCATCATGGCCGGCATCGTCGCGCAGATGCCGACGTTCATCGTCAACTTGTTCGAAGGCGCGCGCAGCGGCTCGACATCGTCGTTCACGATCATCTTCATGGTCCTGATGGTGGTGTTCCTCGTGCTGTTTATCTGCTTCATGGAGCGCGCGACGCGGCGGCTTTTGATCCAGTATCCGAAGCGTGCGACGCAAAAGGGCATGATGGCCGCCGATCGCAGCCACTTGCCGCTCAAGATCAACACCGCCGGCGTTATCCCGCCGATCTTCGCAAGCTCGCTGTTGCTGCTGCCGCTGACCATCACCCAGTTTGCGGGCAATTCAGTGAAGCAGGACACAACGATGGGTCAGGTCATCGTCACGCTCAACCAGTACCTGGCGCACGGCAAGCCGTTGTACATGACGCTTTATGCGCTGGGCATCGTGTTCTTCTGCTTTTTCTACACCGCGGTTGTGTTCAATCCCGAGGAAACGGCCGAGAACCTGAAGAAGAACGGGGGCTTCATCCCCGGCATTCGCCCTGGAAAGAACACCGCGACCTATCTCGATTATGTGTTGACCCGAATCACCGTGATCGGCGCGGCCTATATCACGGTCGTCTGTGTCATCCCGGAATACGTGATTGCACAAACCGGCATGCGGCTGTTCTTCGCGGGCGGCACCAGCCTGTTGATCGTGGTGAACGTCACCGTCGATACGATCACCCAGATCCAGTCACATTTGCTGGCACACCAGTACGGCGATCTGATCAAGAAGGCCAAGCTCAAGGGGCGCCTGCGGTAGCCCTCGCGGCTTGCAAAACGGAGAGCTGGCGGTCAGACCGGCAGACGAGAGGGGATTTTCATGGATATCATCCTGCTTGGACCGCCTGGAGCGGGCAAGGGCACGCAAGCGCAACGCCTGGTCGATCGCCGGGGCATGGTGCAGCTTTCGACCGGCGATATGCTGCGCGAAACCCGTAAGGCCGATAGCGAACTTGGCCGGCAGGTTGCTGCCGTGATGGATTCGGGTGCTCTCGTCTCGGACGAAATCGTCTCGGCCATGATCGATGCCAAGCTTGAGACGCTGCCTGTCGGAACGGGCGTGATCTTTGACGGCTATCCCCGCACGGCAGCGCAAGCCCATTCGCTCGACACGATCCTCGCCGGGCGCAACCGCACGCTGGCGCATGTGATCGAACTCGACGTCAACGAAGATGCGCTGGTCGAACGGATCGTCGGCCGATATACCTGCGCGGCTTGCGGCAAGGGCTATCACGACACGTTCGAACAACCGCTGGTTGCCGGCACGTGCGACAAGTGCGGCGGGCATGAATTCAAGCGCCGGCCTGACGATAACGAACAGACGGTCCGTACCCGCATGGCCGAATATCGCGCCAAGACGGCTCCGATACTGCCGATCTACGGCGCACGCGGCATTGTGGCTCAGGTCGACGGCATGGCCGATATCGACGCAGTGACCGGTGCGATCGAAACGGTGCTGTTCAACTGAGGCCAAGCAGTGAACGGCCTGACTTGACAGTCCGGTGTCCCGCGGGCGACTGAACGCCAGAGGGTCGGGGGACAAACAATGACAAGACGATATCTACACGGGTTGCTGGCTTGCCTGTGTCTGGCGCTGGCGCCCGGTATGGCACACGCAGAACTGGTGTCCGAAAGCGACGCCGGCTTTGTCAGCCGGGTGACGGTCGATGTCCGGGCCAGCCCATCTGACGCGTGGCCGGTGATGACCACGCCGTCGGGCTGGTGGATGGATCGGCACACGTTCTCGGGCACCGCTGCCAACCTCACGTTGATGCCCAGCGCAGGTGGCTGCTTCTGCGAGAAGCTGCCTGCTGCCGATGACAAGAGCGGGCAGGCCAAACTGCTGCGACCGGGCAGCGTCGAGCATATGCGCGTGGTCTACGCCCAGCCGGGCGAGGCCTTGCGCTTGGTCGGCGGACTGGGTCCGCTGCAATCCGAGGCTGTTTCAGCGGCGTTGACGATGACGCTCAAGCCGATCGCCGGCGGGACCAGGATCACCTGGGTCTACGTTGTCGGCGGCTACACGCGCTACAAGCCGGCCGAAATCGCGAAGATGGTCGATGCCGTGATGGCGGCGCAGATCGCGCGGCTTGGCGAAAAGCTGGGCGTGGTCGGCAAGCCCGCAGTTTCCGCCGTGCCCGCTGCCAAGTCGCCGGCGGACCACAAGGCCCCCAATGCGGCGTTCGACGCGGCGATGGCCGACAAGGCCCGCGCCAAACCAGCGGCCAAGACGCCTGTCAAACCGAGGCCTTGACCGTAACCTGCGTTCCTCTTTCGCCAAACTGCGCTCTTCCGCTGGGCGCACAACACGTTAGAGTGCTGCAACAATAGCGCGACTCGGCGGCTGGACGGCTGCGGTGATACGTGCAGGAATATCGGGCGCATCGCACTTTCCATGGGGCCGTACGCGCCCTGCCAAACCGGGGGAGAAACCGCTGTGGCCGTTTCCGATCACGTTGACTTCAATACCTTCATGGAGGGCGTGAAAAAGCGCAATCCAAACCAGCCCGAATTCGTCCAGGCCGTCCAGGAAGTGTCGGAAGACATTTTCGACTTCATGGAGGACAAGGAACAGTACCACTCGCAGCAGATCCTGCGCCGGATCGCCGAGCCTGATCGTATCGTGTCGTTCCGGGTGTGCTGGGAAGACGATAAGGGCAACATCCGCGTTCAACGCGGCTGGCGGGTTCAGAACAACAACTCGATCGGGCCTTACAAGGGCGGCATCCGCTTCCACCCGAGCGTGACCGAATCGGTGCTGAAGTTCCTGGCCTTCGAACAGACCTTCAAGAACGCGCTGACCGGGCTGCCCATGGGCGGCGGCAAGGGCGGTTCGAATTTCAACCCCAAGGGCAAGAGTGTGCGCGAGATCATGCGCTTCTGCCAGTCATTCATGACCGAGCTTTATCGCCACATCGGCGCGGACATCGACGTTCCGGCGGGTGACATCGGCGTGGGCGGCCGCGAAATCGGCTTCATGTTCGGCCAGTACAAGCGCATCACCAACGAGTTCACCGGCGTGCTGACGGGCAAGGGCCTCGAATGGGGCGGTTCGCTGATCCGTACCGAGGCGACGGGTTACGGTGCGGTCTATTTCCTCGCCAACATGCTGGCGCACAAGGGCCAGGATCTCGTCGGCAAGACCGCAGTGATCTCGGGATCGGGCAACGTTGCCACGCATGCCGCGGAAAAGATCGTCCAGCTTGGTGGCAAGGTGCTGACGCTTTCGGATTCGAGCGGCTTCATCCACGATCCCGACGGCATCACCCAGGAAAAGATCAACTGGGTGAAGGATCTCAAAAATGTCCGCCGCGGCCGGATCGACGAATACGTTACCCAGTACCCGGGTGCCAGCTTCACCGCCGGCAAGACCCCATGGGGCGTCAAGTGCGACGTCGCGCTGCCCTGCGCCACGCAGAACGAACTGCTCGGTGAAGACGCGCGCACGCTGGTTGCCAACGGCTGCATGGCTGTTTCGGAAGGCGCCAACATGCCGACAGACCTCGAAGGCGTGCACATCTTCAAGGCGGCCAAGATCCTCTACGCGCCGGGCAAGGCTTCGAATGCCGGTGGCGTCGCGGTTTCGGGCCTTGAAATGAGCCAGAACTCCGGGCGTCGCGCGTGGAAGGAAGATGAACTTCAGCAGATGCTCAAGGACATCATGGATGGGATCCACAACAGTTGTCTCGAATATGGCGCACAGGGCGGTGACTATATCGATTACGTCAAGGGCGCGAATATCGCCGGCTTCAAGAAGGTGGCCGATGCGATGCTGGCGTTCGGCGTCGTCTGACCACGCAATAGCGCGAAGCCACGCAGGCTAATCGTGCGTTGGGTCCCGCGTCGGCTTTGTGTCGGCGCGAGGTTCGCTGTTGGGCATTCCGGGACTGCGAAGCAGGCGAAGTGTTGCCGATCATCCAGGCAAACGCGCAGCGGCCTTTGACCTGCATCGCATTTTGGCGTAGCTTTCCACATCGAAAGCAAAACCAGCTCAGCGTGAACCTATTGGTTTGCGCCGAATTTGCTTTGATGTGTGATGGTGGCGCTTTGCGGTTGACGCATTGCGCGAATCCTCATAAGCGCTCCTTTCACTCGACACAGCGAGATTGTCTCCAAGGCGCGCCTTCACGACTTGTGAGGCTTTCGCCAGACGAGCATTTTGCCGGTTTGATCGTGACAGCGCTATGAGATGGGGGCCATGCCCAAGGCGAAAGCCATGGTCGCGTCCCCGTGGAGCAGGAGAAGCAAGTGGCTCGTATTGCCGGGGTGAATATCCCCACTAACAAGCGCGTGATTATCGCGTTGACTTACATCCATGGGATCGGACCAAAGTCCGCTCTCGAGATTGCCGACAAGCTGGGGATCGACCACAGCCGTCGCGTGCAGGACCTGTCGGATCAGGAGGTCCTCCAGATCCGCGAAACCATCGACGCCGATTTCACCGTGGAAGGCGATCTTCGCCGCACAACCGCGATGAACATCAAGCGCCTGATGGATCTCGCCTGCTACCGTGGCTTGCGTCATCGCAAGGGCCTGCCTGTTCGCGGGCAGCGCACCCATACCAATGCGCGCACACGCAAAGGCAAGTCCAAGCCGATCGCCGGCAAGAAGAAGTAAGGCTGTCCCGGCCCGGTTTTCCCGGGCTAGACGACCGGCCTTTCCTTCCCATTTCTCGACAGGATTAAGACAATGGCACGCGAACCCCAGCGTATCAAAAAACGGGAGCGCAAGAACATCACCAGTGGTGTTGCGCACGTTAACGCCAGCTTCAACAATACCATGATCACCATCACCGATGCGCAGGGCAATGCGATAAGCTGGTCCTCGGCCGGCATGATGGGCTTCAAGGGAAGCCGCAAGTCGACGCCATATGCAGCGCAGGTTGCTGCCGATGACGCGGGCAAGAAGGCCGCCGAACACGGCGTCCGGACGCTCGAAGTCGAAGTGAAGGGCCCGGGTTCGGGCCGTGAATCGGCGCTGCGTGCGCTCCAGGCGGTTGGCTTCACGATTACCGCGATCCGCGACGTGACCTCGATCCCGCACAACGGTGTTCGTCCTTCGAAGCGCCGCCGCGTCTGACCCTCTCGGCGGGTGCCGGGATTTGCCAGCGCGCAAGTCCTGCCCCGCCTCCGCCACGACCGGCCTCGCTTGCGAGGCCGGCGGCCGGCTCCCGTCAAACCCAGGGGAATTCCATGACTGTCAATATCAAGAACTGGCAGGAACTGAAGAAGCCCAACAACCTCGAAATCAAACCCGGGGTTGATGCAAAGCGCAAGGTAACATTCGTTGCCGAGCCGCTTGAACGTGGCTTCGGCCTGACGCTTGGCAACGCGCTGCGTCGCGTGCTGCTTTCGTCGCTGCAGGGCGCCGCCGTAACCTCGATCAAGATCGAGAACGTGCTGCATGAGTTCTCGAGCCTTGCCGGCGTGCGCGAGGATGTCACCGACATCGTGCTGAACGTCAAGCAGATCGCGCTCAAGATGCAGGGCGAAGGCCCCAAGCGTCTCCAGCTTTCGGTCACCGGCCCGGCCGAAGTCAAGGCCGGTGATATCGCCGTGACCGGCGACATCGAGATCATGAACAAGGATCTCGTGATCTGCCATCTCGATGAAGGCGCCACGCTCAATATGGAGCTGACCGCCGACATCGGTAAGGGCTACGTGCCCGCCGTCGGCAACCGTCCGGCCGACGCGCCGATCGGCCTGATCCCGATCGATTCGCTGTATTCGCCGGTGCGCCAGGTCAGCTACAAGGTCGACAATGCGCGCATCGGGCAGGAACTGGACTTCGACAAGCTCAACCTGACGGTCGAAACCGACGGTACGGTTACGCCCGAAGATGCAGTGGCTTACGCCGCACGCATCCTGCAGGACCAGCTCGCGCTGTTCGTCCACTTCGATGACGCGATGCCGACGAGCGGTCATGTGCCGGCGATGGCTGGCCTTGCGGTGCACACGCCCGAGGAAAGCGACGCCAACCAGCTCAACCGCTACCTGCTCAAGAAGGTCGACGAGTTGGAACTGTCGGTGCGTTCGGCCAATTGTCTCAAGAACGACAACATCATCTACATCGGTGATCTGGTGCAGAAGACCGAAGCGGAAATGCTCCGTACCCCGAACTTCGGCCGCAAGTCCTTGAACGAAATCAAGGAAGTGCTTTCGTCGATGGGGCTGCGGCTGGGAATGGATATTCCCGGTTGGCCGCCCGAGAACATCGAGGAAATGGCCAAGAAGCTCGAACAAGAGCTGTTGGGTTAAGCGATTGCATCCGGGCCGGCGAAAGCCGGCCCGGAACGGTTTGGGGATCAGGCTGCCCCATCAATTCAGCCAGGACCGGGCTACCTGATACGGGCCCCGTACGAACAGAAAGACCAGAACCATGCGTCATAAAGTTGGCCAGCGGAAGCTGCAACGCACTTCGTCTCACCGCCGCGCGCTGTTGCGCAACATGGCGTCGTCGCTGATCAAGCACGAACAGATCCAGACCACGTTGCCCAAGGCACGCGAACTGCGTCCTTACGTCGAAAAGCTGATCACGCTCGCCAAGCACGGCGGTTTGGCCAATCGCCGCCTGGCGCACGCACGCCTGCTCGACGATACCCAGCTCACCAAGCTGTTCGATATTCTGGCCAAGCGTTATGCCGATCGCAGCGGCGGTTATACCCGCGTGATCAAGGCCGGTTTCCGCGGATCGGACGCTGCGCCGATGGGCGTGATCGAACTGGTCGACCGCGATGTAGCGGCCAAGGGCCTGGATTCGGGTCCGGTGCTGACCGAGGACGATTACGAAGACGCGTAAGCGCCACTTCGGGGCCTTCAATGCCACAACGTATGGGCGGTCGCGGCTGAAAAGCTTGCGGCCGCCTTTGTATTTGGCGCCTTTGTATTTGGCGTCTTTGTATTTGGCTGGGGGCACGCCGCTGTCTATGCAAGGCGCAATCGAGGACGAGCCGCTCCATCGGTACCGGGAAGTGTGATGCAGCGTTTGCGCTGGTTTTGGGCGACGGCCGCACTGGCGACAAGCTTGGGCATTGGCGGCGCCAGTTTGCCGGTCCGGGCTGAACCATTGGCGCCCGGCGCACCGCTCTGTCCGATCGCTGCGCAAGCCCAGCCCCCCTCGCATCGCGATCCGCAAGTCGATACACAATTCGGAACCCAGGTTGCCGACCCCTACCGCTGGCTCGAAGGCGACCCGCGCAGTCTGGGACCGGTCCGGAGCTGGATCGCCCAGCAGGCCGCGGCAACCGATGGCTATCTCCAGCGCTTGCCGATGCGCGATGCCTTTGCGCGGTCACTGGCAGCGCTTTATGCGACCGAACGCTTCGGATTGCCTCGCAAGGCCGGCCCAAGATATTTCTACACTTACAATTCGGGCAAGCAGCAACTGGCGACGCTGATGGTGCGCGATACGTTCGGCGGCCAGCCCCGTACCCTGGTTGACCCCAACGCCTGGGCCAAAACCGGGGATCGCACGCAAACGCTCGAGGATTGGGCGCCATCGCGGCGCGGGCACCTGCTCGCGTTCGGCCAGGCCGAAAACGGCAGCGACTGGCGCGCGATCCGTATTGTCGACGCCGCGACGGGGCAGCAGCTTCCCGAGGTGATCGAGGGCGTCAACGACACCACGATCACCTGGATCGGTGACGAAGGGTTCCTGTACTCCCGCTATCCGCTGGCAGTGACCGAGCGCGCGCGCAATGCTCCGCTGGCCGACAATGCGGTGTGGTATCACCAGGTACAAACACCGCAATCAGCCGATATTCGCGTGTTTGCCACGCCCGACCATCGTGAATCGGTGCATCGTGCGGTGGTAACGGCCGATTCCCGCTGGGCGGTGATCGGCACGCGTTCGGGCACCGATACGCGCCAACAGATCCGGTTGATCGATTTGCGGCACCGCGGCAATGCGTGGCCCGTCCGCGAACTGATCGGTGATTTTCGCGATGACTGGCGCCTGATCGATGGCGTTGCCGATATGCTCTATTTCGTGACGAGCCAGGGCGCCGCGCGCAATCGCGTGATGGGCGTGGACTTGTCCCGGCAAATGCCAGCGTGGCGTGAAGTGGTGCCCGAGCGCGAGGCTATGCTTGATCGCGGGCACTTCATCGGGAATCGGTTGGTACTGGCTTACGAGGGTGATGGCGTGTCGTTTGCCGTCGTCACCGATCTTCAGGGCCGCCCGAAGCGGAACATTTCGCTGAACGCCATCGGCGCCGCCAGCGGGTTCGCGGGCCAGCCGGGTGATCCTGAAACCTTTTTCCAGGTGTCGAGTTTCGCGCGCCCGCCGGCGATTTACCGGCTCGATCTGGCCAGCGGGGTCGCGACCCCGTTCGCGCTGCCCAAGCCGCCATTCGATCCGGACAATTTCGTTGTCGAAGAGCGCAAGTTTGCGTCTCGGGACGGTACTATCGTGCCGATGTTCCTCGTGCGCAATCGCGACACCGCGCTGTCGAAGCAGCCGGTCCCGACATTGCTTTACGGCTATGGCGGGTTCGATGTCTCGCAAACCCCCGGCTATTCGGTGCCGCGCATGGCCTGGTTGCTCGCTGGTGGGGCGTTCGCTTTGGCCGAAGTGCGCGGCGGCGGCGAATTCGGCGCGGCGTGGCATGAAGCCGGACGGCTCGCCAACAAGCCCAACGCTTTCGACGATTTCATCGCGGCTGGCGAATATCTGGTGCGCCAAGGCATCGCGCCCTCGGGGGGACTGGCTGCACAAGGCGCGTCCAACGGCGGGTTGCTGGTGGCTGCGGCGATCAACCGCCGGCCCGACTTGTTCGCTGCAGCGAACCCGCAAGCCGGCGTCTATGATATGCTGCGTTTTGACCGGTTCACCTCGGGCCGGTTCTGGACCGACGAATACGGCCATCCCGATCGTGAGGCCGATTGGCGGGTCTTGCTGGCCTATTCGCCTTACCACATGCTCAAGCCGGGGGCTTATCCGGCCATGCTGGTTTCGACCGGCGACGGTGACGACCGGGTGGTTCCCGCGCACAGCTACAAATATGTCGCCGCGCTGCAAGCCAATGCTTCGGACGATCGGCCGCACTTGCTGCGGGTCGAAGCGGGAGCCGGGCATGCCGGGGCGCGGCAGATCGACCGCGCGATTGCCAGCAACGCCGATGTCCTGGCGTTCCTGTCGTGCTGGACCGGACTCGATGGAGCGCAAAGCAAAGCCGCCACTCCCTCGCAGTTGGTTGCGCAACCCTTGCCCGCACCGCAGCGCGCGCGTATCGGCGTGAAGACGCGATGATCGGGGACGTTTTGTGATGACCACTTTTGATGACCGGGAACGCGGCGAGGAGTTGCGGTTCGCGAAGGGCGAGGAGATGCTGTTCCGCATTCACGCCCGTCGCAATCGCCTGCTAGGGGTTTGGGCGGCCGAACGGATGAAGCTCGATCCGGCCGAAACCGAAGGCTATGCCAAGTCAGTCGTGCAGGCCGATTTCGAAGAAGCCGGCGACGAGGATATGGTTCGCAAGATCCTGGGTGATCTCGTGTCGGCGGGCGTTGACACGAGTGAGGCAGAGGTCCGCAGCGCGATGGGCGCAAAGACCATCGAGGCGAAGCGCCAGTTGATGGGCGAGGCCTGATCATGCCCATGGCCGGCGAAGACATCGCAGCAATGATCCGAACAGCAATTCCCGACGCGACCGTAACGATGACCGATCTTGCCGGTGATGGCGACCACTGGGCCGCGCATGTCGAAGCAGCGTCATTCCAGGGGCAAAGTCGCGTCGCACAGCACAAGGCGGTCTATGCCGCGCTCGGCGGGCGGATGGGCGGCGTGCTCCATGCCTTGCAACTGACCACTGCCGTTCCCAAATCCTCCTGACCCAGTCCATTCAGATTCCGTCACCGAACAGGCGACCAAAGGATTCGACCATGACCGATGCCACGCACAGCCGCATTTCCGAAATCGTCAAAGGCCACGATGTGGTGCTGTTCATGAAGGGCACCCCGCTGTTCCCGCAGTGCGGCTTTTCGAGCAAGGCGATCGCGATCCTCGATCACCTGGGTGTAGATTACGCGAGCGTCGACGTGCTGCAGGACATGGAAGTGCGCCAGGGCATCAAGGCCTTTTCCGATTGGCCGACGATCCCGCAGCTTTACGTGAAGGGCGAATTCGTCGGTGGTTCCGACATCATGATGGAAATGTACGAGGCCGGCGAATTGCACGACCTCATGCAACAGGCCGAAGTGCGCGCCGCCAACTGAGCACGCCGCGCCGGTCGCCTTGGATCAGACAGCCACTATTTGCCGTCTGCCCGGCCCATCATGTTTTTTATTGCTGGGATTTGACCTGAAAGTCCGGGGTGAGGCGGAGCCGTGGAGACCGGGGGGATGGTTCGGCTCCGCCTCTAAGGGACGACATCAAGTGTCGGACTATACTATGCATCGCCCGTGCCAAACCGCATAACCGGCTGATTTGCGTGTGTTGTCCTGCTGTCTCGCGCACATCGGACAGGTGGCCTGTCAAAAATCCCGACAGGACTCTCGGTATTTTTTCAGCACTTGGACTTGGCAACACCGAACCGACGGCGCATCGACTTGGACATGACCACAAGCGACAAGAACGACCCACCACCCCCAGCAATTCCGGCAGCCACCGTCGTGATCTATCGTCACGGCCAATCGGGTGGGCCGGCCGAAATCCTGATGGTCGAACGCAGCCACACGATGCGATTTGCCGGAGGCGCGGCGGTGTTTCCCGGTGGACGGATCGATCCGGCCGATCGCGAATTGGCCGCAAAGATCGGCGGTGACCTCGATCCCGACGACGCGGCCGGCCGCGTGGCCGCGATTCGCGAAACGCTTGAGGAAACCGGGCTGGCGATCGGCATCATCGGCGCGATCAGCGCCATCGAAGCGGCAGAGGCACGGGTGATGCTGGCCGACCACGCTGCGCTGGCGCCCGTGCTCGAAAAATTCGGCTGGACACTGGCGCTCGACCAATTGGTGCCGTTTGCGCGGTGGTGGCCGCGGCATCACCTGGCGCGGGTTTTCGACACACGCTTCTATCTGGCCGATCTCGGCACCGGCGCGGTCGAACTGGAGGTCGACGCTACCGAGAACCATCACCTGTTCTGGGCCAGCGCCCAAGGCGCGCTAGACCTTGCGGACGAAGGCAATATCCAGGTGATATTCCCGACCCGGCGCAACCTGGAGCGATTGGCGCAGTTCGACGATTTCGAAAGCTGCCGTGCCCACGCCGAGGCCACGCCCTTGCGCACCGTAACGCCGTGGATCGAGGAGCGCGACGGCCAGCAGTGGCTGACGATCCCCGACGACCTGGGTTACCCCAAAACTTGCGAACCGATGGACTCGATTTCTCGGGGATAAGAGCGCGCAGATAAGGCGCGAACGGACAAGGCTGGCGAAAATTGGCGCGCCCGGCAGGAGAGTACGCCAACAATTTTGAACCCTCTGAAACTATTGAGTTTTATAGCCGAGAGTTTCGGGGCTGCACAGTGAATTGTCACGGTGTGACGATAAGGCTGGATAGCCTGTCAGTTGTTAACCGCTCGGAACTTGGGGCCCGTACTCCACCTCATCCAGTCGCGATGCCGCCCGCCGGATACATGAGAGAAGGTCGCGGTCGCCCTCGCTTGCCTCCCAGAGCTTCAGGCAATGGCTCAAAAGCAAGTGGAACTGATCGAAGCAACCTGCATCAGCAGTCGTCATACCTGTAAGCGCTGAGCAGATGGCCTTCGCCTGCCTCAGGTCGCTGACTTCGAAGTTGGCCTTCGTCACGATCCGGTTGAATGTGGTCAAGCGGTTACCGCCGAGCTTTGCGTAAAGGCTTCGCTTTCCGTTCAGGAGCTTGATCAATTCGGCCCGGCATTTGGGTTTCGCGTTCTTGTTCGCCCGTAACGTACTCGCCGCCTCCTTGCGGGTCTTTCCGGCTAGGTGCAGGTAGTAGAAGATCGGCGAAACCCAACCGGCCTCGTGGCTCACCTGCCGAAAGTACGCGAAGGGCTGCTCGACCGAGTTGCGGCCTATGAAGTTCCGCAGGATCGCCTCGATGGTGATTTCCTCACGCACCGTTCGGATAGGAAGAACGCTCCCTGCAGGGGCGACTTGTGCGTCGCCAATGACCTTCAATGTCGGTGTCCCGATTACCTCGTCGAACTCGCCTTCCTTGATGAACTTGATCTGCTCCAGAGAAGCTGGGTCGATCAGGATCGGGCGTTTGCCACCTTCCAATTGGCCGTCCGCCAGGTTCGCAACCAACGCGTTGCTCGGTCCCAATTCGACCAAGCGTTGGATCATCGGCAAAATGGCTTCCCGGCTCCGCAGATCTCGTTCGTCGAGAATGGCGCGTAAGTCCGCATAGCTGATCGCCTTTGTCTCGGCGACATAACGAAAGTAGATCGCTCCTTCAGCAACGGCTTCGCCATGGTTCTTGCTGGCAATCACGGGTTTTGAAGCGTGTCGCTCAACATGGATGACCCCAATGTGGACTTGTAACGGTTTTGCGCCGGTCACTTGAGAGTTTAACACTCGATCAAGGAGACCGATGAGATGAAGAAGCATACAGAAGATTTCAAGCGTGAGGCGGTGCGGATTGCGCTGAGCAGCGGGCTGTCGCGGCGGCGGG
>NZ_JANXWG010000092.1 GCF_025351285.1 Novosphingobium sp. | reverse complement strand
CCATTCGGACGCCCGTGCAAAGATCACCCAGCGCAACGTGCTGCTGGGCGCGCTGGGCCAGGCGGTGCTTGGCGGCTTGCTCGGCAACGGTACGCTGGGGCAAGTCGGTCAGCAACTGGGGCAGACCGGCATCCAGCGGCTGGTCGTGGGCAACGTGATGTCGCATTCACGCAAGGACGAATTCGAAGCCGACGATCTGGGCACCGTCTACATGGCGCGCGCTGGCTATCCCACCGGGGCCGCCGCCACCGTGCTCGCCTCGTTGGCGGCGCAGACCGATCTGGAACAGCGCGAAAGCGGCAATACCCGCACCACGCCCGGCTGGGCGCTGAGCCACCCCGAACCTGGCGCGCGCGTCGCCCGCCTGCTCCAACGCGCGCGTGCGGCCGGTGCCGCCGCGCCTGCAGCACAGCGCAATTCCGCCGCCTTCCTCCCGGCCCTCGACGGGATGCTGGTCGAGGACGATCCGCATCAGGGCGTGATCGAGGGGCAAACCTTCCTGTTCCCCGATGACCGCATCAAGTTCACCGCGCCCGCTGGCTACGGCATGTCGAACGGTGCCGAGGCGGTGACGATTTCGGCGATTAGCGGCGGCAGCGGACAGGCGACTTTCACCGGCGGGACCTACGACGGCAACCTCAAGGCAGTGCTGGCCCGCGCCATCGCCGCGATTTCCGATGGCAAGGGCACGGTGCCGTCGGACCCCACCTCCAACACAATCAACGGGATGCAGGCGCTGAGCACGAGCGCATCGGCGCAGGACAGTTCGGGCAATGCGTTCGACGTGACGTTCTACGCGATCGCCCGGTCACCGGCCAAGGCCTACAGCTTCACGCTGATCCAGCCCGCCGGGCGCGGCGCCGGAGATCTCGTGCCGCTGGTGGAAAGCTTCACCGCGATGACCGCCGCCCAAGCCGCCGCCGTGCGCCCGCGCGTGATCCGCGTGGTGACGATCAAGTCCGGCGATACCGTGACCGCGCTGGCAGCGAAAATGGCCTATCCCAAGCAGGCGCGCGAACACTTCCTCGTGCTCAACGGCCTGCCCGCGGGCACCGAAAGGCTGGCGTCGGGCAGCCGGGTGAAGCTGGTGGTTTACGGGCCGCAGGGGCGGTAGTCCGGGGCCAGCGAGCGCGCCAACGCAAAAGGGCGCCACTTCGCAGTGGCGCCCTTTGCTTGATCCCGGCCATTGATCCCGGCAGGACCGCGTTCGCGCAGGAACGCAGCCGGATGGCTTACTTGATGCCGGCAGCCGCCGCGACTTCGGCCGCAAAGTCGGTTTCGACCTTTTCAATGCCTTCGCCGAGCTGGAAGCGCACGTAGTCAACCAGCTTGATTGGCTTGCCAGCGTCCTTGCCGGCCTTTTCGACGACCTGGGCAACCGGGGTCTTGTTGTCCATCACGAACACCTGGCTGAGCAGTGCGTTGTCTTTGGCGAACTTGGCGATCGCGCCGTCGACCATCTTGGCCTGGACTTCGGCGGGCTTGCCGCTTTCGGCAGCCTTTTCGGCGGCGATCTTGCGTTCGCGCTCGATCATGTCCTGGTCGAGCCCCGAAGCGTCGAGCGCCAGCGGGAACGCCGCGGCAATGTGCATCGCGATCTGCTTGCCCAACGGTTCGAGCACATCGGCGCCCGCTTCGGATTCGAGCGCGACGAGCACGCCGATCTTGCCGAGGTTGGGTGCAGCGGCGTTGTGCATATAGGGCACGACCAGCCCGCTGGTAACCGAAACGCGCTTGATCCGGCGGACCTGCTGGTTTTCACCGATAGTGGCGACATTGCCGACGAGCTTTTCGCCGACCGTGCCGCCATCGGGATAAGCCGCAGCCTTGAGCGCATCGACGTCGGTGCCCGACAGGCCGAGCGCGACCGTGGTGGTCTTGCGCACGAAATCCTGGAACTGGTCGTTCTTGGCGACGAAATCGGTTTCGGAATTGACCTCGACCGCCACGCCTTCTGTGCCGTTGACGGCAACGCCAACCAGGCCTTCGGCCGCTGTGCGGCTCGACTTCTTGGCGGCAGCGGCCAGGCCGCGCGCGCGTAATGCGTCAACCGCGACTTCCATGTCGCCGCCGGCTTCGTCGAGCGCCTTCTTGCAATCCATCATGCCGGCGCCAGTGCGCTCGCGCAGGGTTTTTACGTCAGCGGCGGTGTAAGCCATCGCATTGATCCTCTTTGAATCCCCGGCATCGGCGCGGGGAACCTTGAATTGAAATCCAGGGTACGCAGCCGGTGGCGCGTGCCTGTTGCAAGCTGATGACGGCGGCGGGGACTTATGCCCCCGCCGCTCTGTCAATCAGGCCTCGGTCGGCGCTTCGGCCGAGGTCGGAGCAGGAACTGCCTCGGCTACTTCGGCCATGGTAGGCGCCGGAGCGGTTTCGACAACAACTTCTTCAACCGCCACTTCAGGAAGCGGCTCGTCCATCGCGCCGATGTCGGCACCCGATGCCACAACCGCTTCGCGTCCACCGCGCGTCGCTGCGGTTGCAACGGCTTCGCAGTACAGGCGCACGGCGCGGCTGGCGTCGTCGTTCGCGGGAATCGGGAACGAAATGCCCGAGGGATCGACGTTCGAATCGAGGATCGCCACGACCGGAATACCCAGCACGTTGGCTTCCTTGATCGCCAGTTCTTCCTTGTTGGCGTCGATCACGAACATCACGTCGGGAATGCCGCCCATGTCGCGGATGCCGCCGAGCGAATTTTCCAGCTTGTCACGCTCGCGCGTAAGCTGGAGAACTTCCTTCTTGGTAAGGCCGGTGGTGTCGCCCGAAAGCTGTTCCTCAAGCGTTTTCATGCGCTTGATCGACTGGCTGATCGTCTTCCAGTTGGTGAGCATGCCGCCCAGCCAGCGGTGGTTGACGAAGTGCTGGCCGCACGAACGAGCGGCATCGGCGATCGGCTGCTGCGCCTGGCGCTTGGTGCCGACGAACAGGACCTTGCCGCCCGACTGGACCGAACCCGAGATGAATTCGAGCGCGCGCGCGAACAGCGGCACGGTCTGCGACAGATCCAGGATGTGGATGCCGTTGCGCGCGCCGAAGATGTAAGGCTTCATGCGCGGGTTCCAGCGGTGAGTCTGGTGGCCGAAGTGTGCGCCGGCCTCGATCAATTGCTGCATTGAGACGGTGGGAGCCGCCATAAGTCACGTCCTTTCCGGTTATGCCCCCA
This sequence comes from Novosphingobium sp., assembly GCF_025351285.1. Taxonomy (GTDB): domain Bacteria; phylum Pseudomonadota; class Alphaproteobacteria; order Sphingomonadales; family Sphingomonadaceae; genus Novosphingobium. Next base: position 45,680 of record NZ_JANXWG010000092.1, on the reverse strand, counting down.
AATACGGGAGCCCCTCTGGGAAGCTGGAACCGTGCGGATGGTCCGAAGACATTGGCCCGCTGCGGCACCGGTGTTGGCGCTTCCCATGTGGATTTGCTGCATAGCCTCAAGACGAATCGCGACGATCCACCTTGCATGTTTTCCAGCGGAGCGTCGTCTAGCGCAGGTTCGGGGAAAAATCCAGCCCAATTCCCAACAGGAAATTGGCGTCGCCGATCTCATTGATCGCGTTCGATATTGTCGCCTGCTCTCAAAAAACGCACGGATTGGCGCGGTTTGCGCTTGACCGCCAAGAACAAAAAGAGAACAGAGGGTGAGTGAGGCGAATCGGTACCTCTATGTACAGGAACCGGGACGCAACTCAAAGGTTATCCACAGATGATCCACAGGATATCCGGTGCATCCGCGCCGCTTGTCGGACCAAGACCACGGGACCGTTGCCATGCTTGCCATTGCCGTTTCGCTGACATTCGCCATTTCCGCCATGCTCGCCATGGGTGTGATCGCGCTTACGCTGCGCCAGCAGGCGCCTTCGATCATGGCCGTGATTGCACAAGTGCGTGCGGCCCGGGGCGAAAAGGAAATTGCGTTCAGTTCGCCGCGTGAGGCCAAGGCACTCGTCGCGGCGTTCGAACCCGTAGTGCGTCCGCGCCGCGTTACCGGGAGCACTATCACCCCGCTGACCAGCAAGCGCCGGCCAGCTACCCCGTTTTTTGGGGGGCCGCTGTGCGCAGCCGCTTGACGCGGGCATAGCGGATGATGCCCAGCGGGATGAGCGCAAGATAAAGCACCGCAATAGCTGCCAGCGTCCACCATGGATCAGTCAGCAGCGCGGCGATTGACAGACCCACCACGGCGATCAACCCCAACCTTACCGATCGGCGCGGCCGCAGCGATTTCCAGCTCAGCGTGGCCAGGTTCGAGATCAGCAGAAACGCGATACCCGCCACCCACAACGCAACGAACACCGGATTGCGGAACAATTCGCTTCCGCTGGCAATCCACAAGTACAGCGGCAGGAACGCAAGCCCGGCACCCACCGGAGCAGGCACACCGGTCAGGAAACCGGCCGACTTGTGCGGCTGTTCATCCAGATCGATCCGCGCATTGAACCGTGCGAGGCGCAGCGCACAGCAAACCGCGAGCGCCAAAGCTGCAAACCAGCCGTAACGCGGCTCGGCCTTGAGTGACCACAAGTAGAGGATCAGCGCGGGCGCCACGCCGAACGAAATCGCATCCGCCAAGCTGTCCAATTCTGCACCAAAACGCGAATCCGCCTTCATCATTCGCGCCACACGGCCATCGATACCATCGAGCAAACCAGCGAGGATGACGGCCATGACCGCTTTCTCGAACTCACCGTTGATCGCAAAGCGGATGCCCGTGAGACCCGAACACAATGCCGCGGATGTGATCGCGTTTGGCGCCAATGCACGCAACGCCAGCCCCTTTGCGACGCTGGGCAATGCCGAGCCATCGTCCGCGTAGCCATCGTCGCCTTTAACCACGTCCGTCTCCAGGCTCACCTGAAGCTGACCGATTGCAACAGCGTCATTGGCTGAAGCCCTCGATCAGCGGGACCTGCCCGATTTCGGCCAGCACGGTCTCGCCAGCGACGATCCTTTGTCCCATCAGCACGCGCGGCTCGGTGCCTTGGGGCAAATACACATCGACCCGGCTTCCGAAGCGGATCAGCCCGACCCGCTGGCCGGCTGCAACGATATCGCCAGCCTTTACAAACGGGACGATCCGCCTTGCGATCAGCCCGGCAATCTGCGTGAACCCGATCCGCACTCCGCTGCCATGATCGAGCAAAAAGTGCTGGCGTTCGTTCTCCTCACTCGCCTTGTCTAGGTCGGCGTTGAGGAACTTGCCGGGGATATAGACCACGCGCGAAATCGTGCCCGCCATCGGCGCGCGGTTCACGTGGACGTCGAACACGCTCATGAAGATCGACACGCGGGTAACGGGTGCGGGATCGAGTCCCGGCACGCCGCTGCCATCCGCAACGCACAGTTCAGCCGGTGGCGGCACTTTCTGGATAAGTGTAATCAGGCCATCGGCAGGCGCGATGACCAGGCGATCGTCACGCGGGGTAACCCGCTGCGGATCGCGGAAGAAGGCAAGAACGCAAAAGGTCAACAGCGCGAGGGGCCAGGCCAGCACCTGCCAACCGAGCAAAGCGGCGATCGCTGTCACCACCGCGGCTGCGGCACCGAACTTGCGACCCTCGGGGTGAACGGGCGGCCAGCTCCAGCCGGCAGTTCCGCGCCCCCTGTTATCGAGAATATCTCCGGGCATGCGGCTCATCTAGGGGTTGGCTCGATGCACGGCAAGCACGCGTTCGGGAAATGTTGCCGCCAAGCTGCCATCGGTCAGCCCACTTTGCGCAAGAACACCGCACCGGCCGAGTAGCCTGCCCCGAACGAGCACAGCAGACCGGTGTCGCCTTCGGCCAAATCCGCGTTGTGCAAATGGAACGCGATCACCGAACCCGCGCTTGACGTATTGCCGTAAGTATCCAGCACGGTCGGGGATTCGTCCTCGCTGGCTTCGTGGCCGAGGACCCGCTGCGCGATCAACCGGTTCATGCCGGCGTTGGCCTGGTGCAGCCACAGCCGGCGCAATCCTGCCGGCTCGATCCCCAGCCGTGCAGCTTCATCGACGATCATCGCCGCCACCATCGGCACCACTTCCTTGAAAACCTTGCGGCCTTCCTGGACGAACAGCTTGTCGGCAGTATCGCGGTTTTCAGGCGCCGCTCGGTTCAGGAAACCGAAGTTGTTGCGGATATTGTTGGAAAATTTTGTGACGAGGCGTGTGCCGAGAATATCCCAATGCGGGCGCGGTGCGATGCTGGCGTCCTCGACCAGCACGGCTGTTGCGACATCGCCGAAAATGAAGTGACTGTCGCGATCGCGCCAGTTGAGGTGGCCCGAACAGACTTCGGGGCTGACCACCAGCACCGATCGTGCGTGCCCGGCGCGGACGTAATCGGCGGCAGTCTGGATGCCGAACGTGGCCGACGAACATGCCACGTTCATGTCGAAGCCGAAGCCCTCGATCCCCAGCGCGTCCTGGATCTCGACCGCCATCGCCGGATAGGGGCGCTGCATGTTCGAAGCCGCGCACAACACCGCATCGACGTCACCGGGTTCGCGCCCGGCCCGGGCGAGGGCTTCGCGCGCCGCCGCCACGGCCATTTCCGCCAGCACTGATATCTGATCGTTGGGCCGTTCGGGCAAACGCGGCGCCATGATCACGGGATCGAGGATCGGCGCCTTGCTGAGCACGAAGCGCGATTTGATCCCGCTCGCCTTCTCGATGAATTCGGCGGAACTGGGCAGGATCGCGGCGATGTCGCCGGCCGCAATCGCCGCTTCGTTGGCGCCGTTGTGTGCATCGGCGTAAGCGTTGAAGCTGGCGACAAGCTCGTCGTTGCTGATGCTGTCGGGCGGGGTGAACAGCCCGGTTGCGGAAATCACGGGGTGCGGCCCGGCCAAAGGTCCGGGATGTGGCAAAGCGGTGGTCGACATGCGGCTGGACCCTACTGCTCGCCCCCCGCTCCCGCAAGTCCACGCGCCTTTGTGTCGACAAGGCACCGGATTTGCCGTGCAATAGTGCGTGGCGGCTCTCGTTCGTCTGCCGAAGTCATGGGGCCGGGTCCCCCCTCACGGCCCCTTGGAAAAGGCTATCGTGCCGGTGACATTCAGTCGGCTGGTCGCGTTGAAGCCATAAGTCAAAGCCGCTGCGCTGGCACCGGGCCCGGCGAGGAAGCCCGCGAGGCTGATCGTTGCGGGCGATGCCGAGGTGTTCGTTCCGCCGGTGACCGTGCCGTTGCCCGAATAGCCGTTAGCCGTGGTCAGCGCGATCGACGGTGCGGCCACCCCACCGGTCGAAGTGAAGCTGTAGTCGATGCCCGACGCGGCGATCACCCCCGCGACACCCAGCTTGCGCGTGGCAAAGTCCACCCCGAGCGAGGCCGACTTGGCCGTGCCCAGCGATGTCGCGCCCGAGTTGGTATCGAAGATCTGCGGTGCGGTCGCCCCGATCATGGCGTATGTCGCGCTGCCGCTGGTGGGCACTGCGGTGGCGGGCGAGCCCCAGATCAGCGCCTGGCCCGAAGTTGCCGGGATCGTGCGCGGCCCGGGGCCTGCGGTCGTTCCCCCGGCCCAGCGCGTCCAGCCGATCACTCCTGCGATGCCGCCGTTCTCGTTGTCGGTGTTGGTGCCACGCAGAATGGTGCTGGTTGGGCTGGTGGTGAAACCGGCAAGCTTGCCGTCGTCGGTCGAGAACACGGTCGACGTCGCGTTGAAGCCCTGGCTGGTGAAGGGACTGTTTGGCCCGGTGAGGAGCTGGCCGGTGAGCGTCTTTTCGACCGCCGGGGTAAAAGTCGATTGCCCGAAAGCCAGCGTGCCGAACACTGTGCCGGTGCTGCTGGCGGTGGTGAAATCATAGGCCAATCCGGCGTTGCTGGCACCCACTCCGGCGAAGAAGCCGTTGATATTTGGTGTGCAATTCGCCTGCGCGGTGCAGGAACCGCCCGTCACACTCAACAGATCGCCAAAATTCGAGAACTGGGCGCTGGTGATGGATAGAACCGGTTTGGCCGCGCCGCCGCCGTTTGTCGAAAGCGTGTAATCGCTGCCGCCAATTGCGATAACGGCACTGAGGCCCACCTTCTGCGTGAGAAAATCAACCCCGAGCGAAGCCGACCGCACCACACCGACGGCGACGCCGTTGTTGCCGGTTTCGGGCGCTGTCGAACCGATCAGCGAATATGTTGCGGTTCCGGACAAGGGCAGTGCGGTGGCGGGTGTGCCCCAGATATAGGCCTGGCCTCCATTGGCGGGCACGGTGTTGCCGTTCTGAACACCGCCTGCCCAGCGGGTCCACGCGATCACGCCCGGCACGCTACCGCTTTCGTTGTTGGTGGTGGTGCCGCGCGAGGACTTGATCCCCTGGTTGGTGAAACTTTCGAGCAGACCTCCATCGAACGCGACGACGGTAGATCCGGTGACCGTTCCGGCAAGATTGGCGGAGAAACTCGACACATACTGGTTGGTCGTGGTGATCGCGACGGCCGGCACCACGGGCACGGCACCGACCGGCGTGGCCGAAGTTGCCACCAGCGCACCGCTAAGCAAGGTATTGAACGCGGCGGGGGTGTAGGTGCCGATCTGGTAGCTGCCGGCCACCACATTAGCCGTGGCACCGCCGATCGCGAAGTTGGGGGCGAATGTGCACGGCGAAGCGCAGCGGGTGTCGGTGGTGGTGACCGGGAACAAGGTCAGCAAGCTGGGCAACGATGGCGCGGCCAGCCCGCCGGTGCTTTGGAATTCATAGCGTTGCGCAGTGCCAGCGTCGGTCAGCGACAAGATGCCGGCAATGCCGTACTTGGGCGCGGTGCCGAAAGCGATGCTGATGCCGCCGGTCAGCGAGGCGCCGGTCACCACCGATTTGTCGGCGAAGATGGGCGTGGTGAATGCCGCAATCCCGAACTGCGCGGTGCCGCTGGTGGGCAGCGTGGGAGGCGCGATCCGGGCGAACGCGAAGGCGCGGCCGTCGTTGGCGCCGTACGTTTGCGTGGCGGTCGTCACGCCCTGGCTGTTGAAGGTTTCCTCGGTGCCGTTGGCATAGCGGCCGATCACATAATCCGCGGTCGTCTTGCCATCGGTGACCGTGGCGGTGCCGCGGCGGATGCTCGTCGTCTTGGTCGGATAGCCGTTGGCATCGACTTCAACGGTATAGACGCCGGCATCACCAAAGCCGCCGCCGTAGTAATTGACAGTTGTGGGCGTTGGGGTTGGGGTGGGTGTCGGAGTGGGCGTTGGAGTAGGCGTCGGACTCGGAGTTGGGGTTGGGGTTGGGGTTGGGGTTGGGGTTGGCGCGGCCACGAAGCCTGCCTTGGTGAATAGCGCGGCACCTTCGAGCAATTGCGTGCCGGCCCCGGCATCGGTCACGAAATAGGTCACTGCGGCCAGCGCGCCGGCATCGCCACCATTGGTGATCCCGAAGTTGAAGAAGCACTGCGTGGTCACGCAATCGTGTCCGGTGGCGGCTACGGCCACGCCCCCGCCGAGCAGCGCATTGCCCGCGATGACCGGTGCAGACGGGGCTGCGGTGCCTCCGGCCGTCGTGAACGCGAAAGTGTTCGCGCCGGCGGTATCGGTCGTCGCGATCTGGCCCTGAAGGCCGACCTTGTAGCCCGCATTGGCGGTGTCGATCGCCAGCGTCCCAGTGAAGGCACTGGCGGTCGTCAGGCGCCCGTCCGAATACGTCGGGCTGGTCGCTCCGCCCAGGACATAGCTGATCAGGCCCGTCGGCAGCGTGCCGGTCGGCTTGGCGAATGAAACATAGTGGAACCCGCTGCCCGCGCCATAAAGCGCGGTCCCGAAACCGCCGTACTTCTGGTCGGACGAGAATACGGTGCCGCTCGCCCAGCGCCCGACTTCCCAGCCCGGCCCCGATTGCTGATCGAGCGTTACCGCGGTGCCGCGCGCAAACAAGGTGGCGCCCGCTACCGGGCTCGGATTGATCGTCATGAGCGCGCCTGTCGCGTCATATGTTTGCGCGATGGTGCTCAGCGTAATCCCGCCGAGCACCACGCCGTTGTCCGCAGCCATTGCGATCGATGCGAGGCCGTTGGCGCCATCGGTCAACCCGCTGGCAGCCGATGATCCCTTGGGTGTACCCGCCGGTACGGAGGTGGCCACGCCGGTCGATCCGGTCTGGTAGAATGCCGCCGCGCCTTCGACGTTGCCTCCGGCGATGCTGTAGACCAGCGCCGCACCGCCCAGGTCGCTCGAAAAGGCTCCAGTCAGCGTACCGTTACAGGTGGCGCTGCCCGTTCCGCTGACGCCGCAGGCCTTGAAAGATCCGCTAACGGCGAACCCGGTGGCGAAATTGCCGAAACCGTCGATGCTGGTGGCTCGGTTGTTGAGCGCAGGGTTGGCGACGCCGCCCGGCGTCTTGAGCGTATAAGTGCTATTGCCGCCGGCCTCGGGCATCACCAGCGTGGCTTCGAAACCGATCTTGGGGGCCGCTCCGAACAGCACCGCGAGCGACGCGCTGGTCAAAGTGCCCGGGGCGATCGAACCGTCGGTGAAGGTGGGCTTCGTGGCCGATGCGAGCGCATAATCGGCGCGCCCGCTGACCGGGATGATGCTGACCAGCGAGCCGACTGCATAGTGCAGCCCCTGGTTGGCGGTGAATTTGTAACTGTCCTTCTTGTTGGGTGTGTAGAGGATGCCGGGGGCATTGTCGGATTGAGCGATGCCGTCGGTCCAGCGGCCGATCGCAACGCTGCCATTGGCATAGACTTCCACGGTCTTGAGCGTGCCCGGCGTGATTATGCCTCCAAACGTGCCACCCACGAACAGCGCGGTGAGCGCGCCGCTGGCGTCGAGACTGGGTTCGAAGGCGGTGTTGATCGCGATCACCTGGCCGGTGTCGATGCTGTAGGCCCCGGTATATCTGGTGGTGTAGGTGCCAGCGATATTGGCAAGTGATCCGGCGCCGCTGTTGGCAGGGGCACTCGGGGTTGGGGTTGGGGTTGGGGTTGGAGTGGGTGTAGGCGTAGGTGTAGGCGTAGGCGTAGGCGTAGGCGTAGGCGTAGGCGTAGGCGTAGGCGTAGGCGTAGGCGTAGGCGTAGGCGTAGGCGTAGGCGTAGGCGTAGGCGTAGGCGTAGGCGTCGGAGTGGGTGTCGGCGTAGGTGTGACTGGCGCAACCGGCGAAGTCAAAGCCGCCAATGCCAGCCGGAACGGGCGGGTGAACAGCGAACCACCTGGGTTTGCCGGTTGCGCTGCAAGCGCGACAACTGCGGCTTGTCCGCCGCCCGGCACAGCCGGGATCGCAACATTCTGATTGACGTATTGCGCCGGCCTGGCGACCTGGCCGCCGCCGCCGACGCCGCCGCCACCGCTCCCACCGGGCACGTTCATCGCGCGCGACGCGGCGACCTGCCTTGGCGCAGCTCCGGACGCAACGGCAAAGGCCTGGCCCGGCTTGAAGGTCGAAGTCCCGCGCGGTGTGCTCAGATCGGCCTGTCCACCGAGCACGTGTCCGTCGACTTGCCCGTCGACTATGGCGAACGTGGCGGCGCCGGCCGTGCCGCGTACAGCGGCATTCACGCTGCCCGGCAGGTGGAGCATGACAGTGCCCCCGCCCGGTCCGGCGAGCGCCGTCACCGAGCCGCTCTGGACCGTGATCGAGCCATCGGCCTCGACTTCGAACGATCCGCCCACCAGCGAGACCGTTGCGCCATCGTTCAACTGCACTTGCACCGTGCCTGCACCCGCGTTGATCTGCTGGCCCGGGACGACCGGACCCGAGCTGACCGCCTGCCCACCCGCCGTTGCGCCGCGGGCAAACAGGATGCTCAACGCCTGGGCATCCGATGTGGCGAGCGACAGCATCGCTCCACCAGCCATGAGGGTGAAGCGAAGTGAGGGCAGCGTCGACTTGGACAGGACAGACTGGCGGCGGGCGAGTTGCGGACGGCGCATGGGCGGTTCCTAAACCTTAGAATTCAAGACGAAGCGAAAGGCTGGTGGTCACCCGGTCGTAACGGTTCAGCGCGATGTTGCTGGCGTTGTGGGTGTAGCCAAGCTGAGGCGAGAGGATGAACTGCCGCGACAGGCGATAGCGCAGCCCCGCAGAGGCATCGAACTGGGTGTCGCGCCGCTTGACCAGGAACAGCGGATCGGGCGCCTGGTATTGGCGATGCTCGATCGAGAAGCTGGCGAACAGCGTGGTCGATTTCGCAACCGGCCGTTCGGCTGCAAGGCGGCCGTTGACGAAGCCGTTGCTCAGGTATTTCGAGGCTGCCGCGTTCGCCTGTTCGGTGCCGCCCGACACGTTGGCCGAATAGCCACCGTCGGTGTAGGTCAGCGCGCCCGAGTAGCGTTTGGCGTTGCGCAGCGGATCGGTCTGGTAGCGGATGTCGAACACCTGGCCCGACACCGAGATCGCCCGCTGTGCACCCAGCACATGCGTGAACTGCGCGATCCCGCCATTGGCGGCGCGATAGGACGACCCATCGATCCAGAAGCGCTGGCTTTGCGCCGACAGCGAGAACACATCGTGCGAAAGCGTGGTGTAAGCATAACCGATCGTCGCGACGGCGAGCGCCTGGTCGAAGGCGCGCTGGTGGAAGTTGACGTGGCCCGAGCCCAGCACGCTCGCGAACAGCCGCGATTGCCGGTCCAGGCCATATTCGACGCTGAGCCCGCCTTCGGTCAGACCGAACCCGTCGCCCTGGCGCTGTGCGTTGCTCGACAAAGTCGCCGGGCCGAGCGCCGCGAGCAGCGGGATGACAAGCTGCGAGGCACTCGTCGCCGCGTTGACGTTGCTGTCGTAACCGGCGCCGGCCTCGACATAGCCGGACAGGGAAAGTCCGGGCTTGTTGACCTTGTCCAACCCACGCACCAGCCCGTTGAAACGCTGCCGGACCGGATCGGGGATCGTCGGGTCGCCTGCGACCAGGCTGAATTCGCGTCGCGCGGTATTGACGTCTCCCGCCATCGCATAAGCCCGCGCGATTTCAGCGCGGGCCTGGGCATGATCAGGCTGGATCGCCAAAGCGCGTTGCAACGCCAGGATGGCTTCGGGCAGATGACCCGAATCGATCGCCGCCAGCCCGAGAACGTAGTCGAATTCGGGATCGTCGGCGCGTTCGGCGGCCTGCGGGCCAAGCAGCGCATACGCTTCGCGCGCATGGCCCGCCTTCAGCAGCGTGGTCGCCTTCAGCAGCGGATCATCGGCAGCGAAGGCTATGGCCGGCAGGCTGAGCGTGCCGATCGCGGCAAAGGCGCAAGAATATACGGCACTGCGGATCATTCCGAACCCCCTGATTTCCCGCCATCGATATGCGAGGCCGGGTCGGCTGCGGCCCCCCATTTGAGAGGTATTGAGAAACAATCTTTTTCCGGATAGCCAGTGGCCATGAGCAGCCGCGCAAGCGCATTCCTTGATCGTTTCCGCGCAACCGAACTGGTCGGATCGCCGCTCCACCTGTTCGCGGAAGACCCCGACGGGTTCGGCGCAGCAACGGCGGAAATGCCCGAAGCGTTCGCCCATGCCATCGACGTTGCATCGGCGCGATCGACCGGCAGCGCCGCCGATCTCGTCAGCGGGTCCTTTGCTTCGGCGGCTTGTGACAAATCGGGGACGATCCAGGTTGCCGACACACGTTTCCTGGCCTGGCTGCAGGGGCCCGACCCGCTGAGCGCCGTGGTTCGGGGCATCCGGCCGGACAAGCCGCAAGTTTCGATGATCGCCGACGACGCCACCGGGCGACCGATCGCACTCGCCGCCGGATCGCGCGCGATCACGCGCAACTGGCCGCTCGATGCGGCCGTCCGCACGGCACTGGACACCAACCGGGCCGACTATGCGGTCATCGCCTTCAAGCCGGGAGAAACCGGGTGGCAGCGCGCCGGGCAGGCCTTCGGGCTGGCGCCGTCGGAAACCCGCCTCACCGCGGCCCTCGCCCGCATCGGTGACCTCAAGCAAGCCAGCGTTGCCGTCGGCATGACTTACGAAACAGCGCGGACAACGATCGGCGGCATTCTCAAGAAAACCGGCTCACGCCGCCAGACCGATTTGGTTCGCGCCATGGTCCGGCTGGCGGCGGGGGACTTGTGCGCGCCCGACAGCGTGGCCACGCTGTTCGCCGAGTTGTTCGGACTGACCATCAGCCAGGCGCAATTGGCGCGCGCTCTGGCGTTCGGCGCAACGCGCGACCAGGCGGCGGACCTGATCGGCGTTTCGGTCAACCGCGCGAAATCCGACCTGAAGGCGGCATTTACGGCCTGCGGTGTGGCCAATGCGGTCGATCTCTCGCGGATAGTTGCCGAAGTCGATGTCCTTGCTGGCCTTGCCACAGCTTGTCATGTCGAAATCACCATCGGCGATGCTCATGCCGAACCGCTCCAGCTCATCCAGCGCGGTTGGGCAGACGGAAAGATCAGCGTGTCCGACTTTGGACCGAGGGGTGCAATCCCGGTTTTGATCACCAATTCGTCGCTGATGGGGCGTTCGATTTCACCCAGGCTCGTCGCTACGCTTCAGCGCGAAGGGTTCCGCCCGATCTCGTTCGATCGCGCCGGATTCGGCTTGACCGACGCCATCGACGCCAATCCCTGGACGACGGCCTCACGCGATGTCGAGTGCCTGCTCGACGCACTTGGCATAGACCGGGCCTTGATCCTGTCTCGCGGGGGCAGTCACGCCGTGATGGCCACGGCGGCGGCATTGCCTGCGCGGATCGCCGGCGGGGTAATGCTCGCGCCAGATTCGCCGGCGCGCTTCGATGGCAGGCGGCGCGGAATGATCGGCCACGGCCGTGCGCTGTTGTTCGACAATGCCTTCGTGGTCGAAAGTTTTGCAAAGTTGCTGGGCCGGCGCTCAAGCTCGCAGCAAATCGAAAAGCTGCTGCGTGGGTCGATATCGGGCAGCGCGATCGACCTCGCGGTGCTTGACGATCCCGCCGAGCGCAACGCCTTGATCCGCGCTTCGCGCCAGGCCGCCATGACGCAAACCGGCTTCGTCCGTGAGATTCTGGCGATGCCCAAGGCCGATCCGCAAGCCTTGCCCGACGCCTCGAACTGGACGCTGATGCACGGCGGGGCGAGCCCGATGTACCGCTATCACGAAGTCTGCGACTTCTGGCGCGCGACGCTTCCCGGGGTACGCGAGGTGTGCATCCCCGAAGGCGGCCACTACCTGCATGTTACCCATGCAAACGAGGTTGCATCGGCCTTGCAAGGCTGTGCAATCTAGCCAAAGCCAAGTCGCATCGCCCATGCCAGCCACAAATCGGGCCACACGGCGACGGGTTTGCCGGCTGCCAGTCGCAAGCCGAAACCATGGCCGCCTTCGGCAAACAAGTGCATCTCGACCGGGATCTTGCGTGCGCGCAACGCGGCGTGGAGGCGCAGCGTGTTTTCGACCGGGACCGCAGGATCATCCTCGGCGTGGAGCAGGAAATGCGGCGGTGCATCGAGCGGGATCTGTCGATCGGGCGAGTGCGTGGCTTCCAATGTGGCGGTCGGCGATGGACCAAGCAGCAGCGCTCGCGATCCCGGGTGCGCGATTGCGGCATCCATGCTGATCACCGGATAAAGCGGCGCGGCGTAGATCGGGCGGGCCGATAGCGCGTCGGCCGCGTCGACCGCCGCGTAGACCGGCGTGGCAAAGCGCGCGGCCAGATCGGCGCAGACATGGCCGCCTGCCGAAAAGCCCAGTGCCGCCACTCTTGCGGAGTCGATGCCGTAATCGCTGGCCCGGTGGCGGATCAGCCGCATCGCGCGCTGTGCGTCCTGCAGCGGGGTATCGGGCCCGCCCGCCCAGCCCTCACCGGGCAAGCGGTAGAACAGCACGAAAGCTGTAAATCCGCGCGCCGCCAGCCAGCGTCCGAATTCGTAGCCTTCCTTGTCGACCACCACCCAGCGGTATCCGCCGCCGGGACTGATCAGCACCGCCGCACCGTTGGGCCGCGCCGGCCGGAACACCACCATGCGCGGGCGCGAGATGCCGTGGATCGCGCGATCGGGAAGCGCCGGATCGTGCGAGCGCTGGTCGATCACCTCGACCAGCCCCGGAACCGGGCCGCCGGGCGCGCCGTGCGGCCACAAGTCGATCGTTTCGACAGGGTCAGCGCTTGCTCCCGCCGACGATGCACCCGCAGCGGGAGCTACAGCCGCTGCCAGCCCCGCGCCGACAACCATGCGGCGCGAGACTGTCACAGCGTCAGAACTTGAGCCGCGCACCGAACGTGATCACGCGACCGGTGTGGTAGTATTCCAGGTTGCGCTGCGCGTTCACGTCGGTGAAGTGGGTGATGTACGCATCGAGCAGGTTGTTGGCGTCGACGGTGAGGTCGAGGTTGGTCATCACCGTAAACCGCGCCGAGGCATCGAGCGTCTTGATGGCGGAAAAGCCGTCGAAGATGTTGCTGTTGCCCGAGCCGACCGAGTCGAAATACGGCCCGCGATACGAATACGAAGCGCGCACGCCGAAGCGGGTATCCTCATAATACAGCGTGGCGTTGAACTGCCGCTTCGAGGCGTTGACGAACGGCCCCACGACCGTGAGCAACGGCGCAGTGGCCAGGCCCGACTTGGTCCCCGGGGCGACCGCGGTGACCGCGCCCTGCAGGTTGGTGTAGCTCACGTTCGACTTGGTGAACGTCGCGTTGAAGATGCCGCCGAAGTGACGCAGCACGCCAGGCAGGAACGTGAAGGGCAGTTGCAGGCCGAATTCCAGACCCTTGATATTCTGCGTCGTGGCCGAGTTCACGATGCGGGTGATCGTCCAGTTGCCCGCATCGCCGTTGGTGACAGCGTCCTTGAAGCCCGGCAGCGTGGGGTTGAGCAGCGCGGTGGAAAGCCCGCTCGATGCGAAAGTCTGGCCCGAGAGCGCATTGGAAATCGTGCTCGCGCTGACGTTCTTGCTGAATGCGGCAACCGACAGCACCGATCCGGGCGCGAAGTACCATTCCACGCCGGCATCGTAATTGGTGGCAATGGCCGGCTGCAGCCCGGGGTTGCCGTAGCTGATCCGCAGGTTGGTCTGGTCGATCGAGGCGCTGGGCGACAAGTTGCCGAGCGATGGCCGCGTCATCACGTCGGCAATCGCGAAGCGCACAATCACGTTGCGCGTCGGGAAGAAGTTGACGTTTAGCGAGGGCAGCCAGTTATCGTACGAATTGGTCAGCGTGGTCGGCACCGCCACCGCTGGCGTAGTGGCCGAGAGGTTGTTGCCCGTCGATGCCACGTCGGTCTTGATGTAGCGGATGCCCGCCGCCAGCGAATAATCGAGGCCAAGCAGATTGCCCTTGGCGTCGACCTGGAAATAGAAGCCCTTTTCCTTTTCGCGCACGCTGCGGTTGTTGCCGATGTCGGTGGTCGGCCCGAACGGGCGGTTGTAAAGTCCCGAAAACGCCGTTCCGCTATCGAGGTTGGCGATCACGTAGCTGTTGCTCGTGCCCGCAGGCTGGCCGTTGTTGCCCAGCGTGACGAGATCGGTGGCGATCGCCGGGAAGGCCGAGAGCGGATAGCCTGCTGCGGCCGATGTGCAGATCGCCGCGGTGCCCGGGCCGAATGACGGCGTCGAACCCTTGGCTGCGCAAGCCGCGGTGTCGCGGATACCACTGACCGAGACGAAGTCGAACTGGCGGTAGAACCCGCCGGCGCGTGCCTTGAAGCCCTCGGCCACGTCCCATTCGAAATCGAGCTTGGCGGTGCGGAACTTGTTGGTCACCGAGTTGGGCCGGTCGCGGATTGTGGTAAGCTGGTAATTGGCGGGGTTGGTCGGATCGCTGGCGCCGGTACCGAAGGCCAGCACCGGCGATTTCATGGCGGTGTAGTCGTAGACGTAGCCTTGCGAATTGGGCGTGCCGGTCGCGCTCAGGTTGTCGAGCATCAGCGTGGTTGCGATCGGCACGTCGGCCACGGCCTTCGAATAGCCACCCGACAACGTCGCCTTCAGCTTGTCGGTCAGTTGCTGGTCGAACTTGCCGTTGATCTGCGCAAACGTGTCGCGCTGGACCTGGTAGTAGTTTTCATGGCGATCAAAGGCATTGTTGAAAGTGCCCGTGATCATGTTGTTGTTGGAATCGTAAGTCGGATTGATGACCGCGATCTGGTTTTCATTGGTGCGGAACAGCACCTCCGCCCACTTTTCGGTGCGCACTTCCCTATAGCGCGAATAGAGCCCGTCGATCTCGATATGCGTCCGATCGGTCGGCTGCCATTCGATCGCGCCGGTCAGGCCCAAGCGGTTGCGATCATGAGAAATGATGCCGTAACGCGGAATGCGCGGGTGGAACGAGAGCGAAGCCTGGTCGCAAGACACGCTTGACACATAGTTGCCCGCCGCGTTGAAGCATGGGGTGGTCACCCCGCCCAGCGTCACGGATTTGAACGCCGCCTGGGCCCAGCGCGTGGTGTTGTTGCCCAGTTCGAGCGTGCTGCCCTTCGAATAGGCGACCGACGCATTGATCCCCAGCGTACCGTCAGGGCTTTTCCAATTGAGCAGGCCCGAAAGTTTGGGCGAAAGTTTGCGGCTCAGGTCGTTGTAGTAGCCTTGCGCCGAAACCGCGCCATGCAGCCCTTCCTTGCCACCGAGCGGATGCCCGGTGTTGAGATCCACGACCGCGCCCAGCGATCCTTCGTCAAGCTGCGCTTCGGCGGTCTTGTGGACGATCAGCGACTTGAACAGCTCGCTGGCGAACAAGTTGAAATCGAACGCACGTTCGCGGTTGGCACCGCCGCCGCTGCCGGCGTTGAAGGTCGCGGCCTGCGACTGCAAGCCGTTGAGCCGCACCGTGGCGAACTGGCCACCAAGGCCGCGCACGGTGATCTGGCGGCCTTCGCCACCATCGCGCGAAATGGCGATGCCGGGGATGCGCTGGAGCGATTCGGCCAAGTTCTGGTCGGGGAATTTCGAGATGTCTTCGGCCACGATCGCATCGACCGAGGCAACCGAATCGCGCTTGAGCGTCAGCGCCGCTTCGAGCGATTTGCGGAAACCGCTGACGACGATCTGGTTGGTGGTATCTTCGGGTGCTTCGGCGGCGGCTGTGTCGGCAGCGCCTGGAGCGGGCGTGGCGGCGGCCTCGGCATGGGCTACGGTGGACCCGAAGCCTGCAAGCGCCATCGCGCAACCTGCAAGCAACGAGGTCCTGGCAAGCGACACGCGTTTGATCGGCTGATTCATGACATTCCCCATCCAGCCTTGCGGCTTTCAAATATCGGCCGCGTTGCCGCAGCCGGTTGGCCAGTGTCAGGCGCGTTGCCGCGTCTGATTGCTACCGGTGTCAAAGGGAGGTTCATGCAAACCCGGCCCCGGCACCTCATCCCCTGGCGCCCTTGTGGACGCCGCTTCTTCCGAACCGCTGGTCCGTGCTTGCCGATCACCCGGGTAAAACTAGGTAACCGGTGTCATGTTTCATGCCGCCAAACCGCGTGTCTGTCAACGGGACTATCGAACCAGGCAAATTTCGCAGCGAAAGTGTCGCAATCTTGCGACGGATGGCAGCTCAGCTACCCGGCTGGATATAGGGGGCCCGCGCAAACAGCTCGCGTTCCCAAGCCCTCGGATTGCTGACTACGCGGCTTGGCGCGTCGAACACCATTGTCCGGCGTTGGTTCAGGTCATACGCCGGCCAACCCGGATTTCCGGTGCGGGCAAAGCGCACGTATGCCGCCATCACGGTGTCGCTCATCGCCTGCCGCGCCGGGGTCGGGTTCTCGAATGTGCCGAACGACAAGCCGATATCGTCGGTGTGCTTGGCCTGTTCGAAATCGAGTTGGTAGACAAAGGTGTTGCCCCGCCCGGCTTTGGCCCGCGCTTCTGCTTCCTCGACCTGCCCCCGCCACGATCGCGCCGCGGTAACGATGCGGTGGAACAGTTCGAGCGGCTCGGCCGCAGGGTAGCGTGCGCGAAACTGCGCGAGCACCCAGGCGGGGTCGATGTCGATCTTCATTTCAGGGCCAAGCCGCGAGGCCAGGTTGCTCCAGCCGAGCCCTTTCAGTGGCGCACGATCGGACGAAAGGAACGCGCGCGTTTCCATCACGCAATTGCCCAGCAGGATCGGCAGGCCCAGCGATTGCGGCGCGGCATCGGGCCAGAATGGATGCCGGTTGAGCGAACGCATATCGAGCACCGGCCCCATATAGAGCCCGCCGCCCATGATCGGATCGCTTGCGGAAAGCGCTGCGACAAGCTGCTCCACCGGCGCCGTTGCCGGATCGACGCCGTTGCCCAGTTTTGCCAGGAATGCCTCGGCACGGCGCGCGGCGTGGAGCGGACCAGAGGCGGTGACTTGCTGCCCGCTCATCGTGATCGCCTTGTGAAACAACCCCTTGGCCGCCGGCATCGCCATCAACGTCGCAATTTTGGCGCCGCCGCCCGATTGCCCGAACACCGTGACATTGCCCGGATCGCCCCCGAACGCGGCGATGTTGCGCCGAACCCACTGCAACGCGCAGATCAGGTCTAGCTGGCCATTGTTGCCGCTGTCGGGAAAGCGATCGGGCAGATAAAGGTAACCCAACGCGTTGAGGCGGTGGTTGACCGTCACTACCACCACGTCGCCGCGTATCGCCAGCTTTGCTCCGTCGTTGAGCGGATCGGTGACCGAGCCGCCCGAATAGGCGCCGCCGTGGATATAGACCATCACCGGGCGTTTGCCGGCTGCGTGCTGGCCCGGCACGTCCTGGCCCGGCGCCCACACATTGAGGAACAGGCAGTCTTCGCTCTGCGGCTGATAGCGCGGGCCCTGCTGCGGGCAGGCCGGGCCGAAATCGTCCACGAATTTGTCAGCGCCCCATTGCTCGGCCGAACGAACCGGCACGGGCGGCTGGAACCGCGCCGCCCGGGCATAGCGAATACCCTTGAATGCCCGAGCCTGCGCAAATTCACTCGCGATCGATCGGTATTGCCCGTCGGGCGCAGTCATCGTCTCGTGAACCGTGACGGCCTTCGCCACATCGCCCACCGCCACCAGCGCCGCGCCGCCCGCGATCACGCCCCGACGGCTCCAGCCGTCAGCGCCGGACATCGCCGCCGCCCGCTTCGAAGCCATCGAGCATGGCACGCGTGGCCAGGCACATGTCGCCAGGCAGCGAGTGCTTGAGCGCGGTCAGCGCCAATCCGGCTTCGGCCATCGCTTCCACGCTCCCGCCTCCAAGCCAACCGTGCAGCACGCCTGCGGCAAACGCGTCGCCGGTGCCAATGCGCTCGACAATCCCGGTCACGTCGATTTCGGCAGTCTGGTGCGCAACGTCGCGCGCATCGACTCGCGCGGCGATGCGATGATGGTCCGATGTCACCACGTGCCGCGCGGTTGATGCGATAAGCTGAAGCTTCGGGAAAGCCGCAAAAGCCGCCTTGGCCGCCTCTCGCCGCCGGTCATCGCCATCGCCCGAAAACGTGGCGCCCAGCAGCAGCGAAATGTCGCGATGGTTGCCGATCAGGATCGTTGCGTCGTGGACGAGATCGCGCAGCACTTCGCCCGGCCTGCTGTCCCATGCCTGCCACAATTGCGAGCGGTAATTGCCATCGAAGCAGATCGGCACCCCGGCTGTCATGGCCGCATCTTGCGCCGCACGCGCCAGCGCCACGCCCTTCGGTCCCAACGCCGGGGTGATCCCGCCGCAGTGGAGCAGCCGCGCGCCGGCAAGCGCTCCCGCAAAGTCGATCGCGGCGGGCGAGGCTTCGGCAAAGGCGCTGCCCGCGCGGTCGTACGCGATCGCAGAGGGCCGCGCCCCTGCACCCTCTTCCATGAAATAAAGCCCCATTCGGCCAGCCGCACGCCTCAGGAAAACCGTATCGACGCCAGCCCCGCGCAAGGCCGAAACCGCCCGGTCCCCCAGCGCATTGTCGCTGACCAACCCGGCGAACCGCACCGCGTGGCCGAGCGATGCCAGCGCCGCCGCCACGTTGGCTTCGGCGCCGCCGACCGCCAGATCGAGACTGTCGGCCTGGACCATCAATCGCCGATCGGGCGGGGTCAGCCGGAACAGCAATTCGCCGAAGCAGATGACCGGACCGCCCATGCCGCGCGCTATCGCGCCAGCCAGCCGCCGTCGACCGCGAGGATCTGCCCGGTCACATAGTCTGCTGCGGACGACGCCAGGAAGACTGCG
Organism: Novosphingobium sp.; assembly: GCF_025351285.1. Lineage (GTDB taxonomy): Bacteria > Pseudomonadota > Alphaproteobacteria > Sphingomonadales > Sphingomonadaceae > Novosphingobium. The sequence goes on along the minus strand of NZ_JANXWG010000092.1, from coordinate 27,024 downwards.
GCGCCAGCAATGTCCTCGGGCCGGCCCCAGCGCCCGGTGGGGATGCGTTCGAGGATCTGGCGGCTGCGGGTTTCATCGGCCTGAAGCGCGACGGTGTTGTTGGTGGCGATATAGCCAGGCGCGATGGCGTTGACCTGTACGCCTTGCGGCGCGAGTTCGTTGGCCATTGCCCTGGTCACCCCCGCCACGCCCGACTTCGCCGCGGCATAGCTCGGCACACGGATGCCACCCTGGAAGCTGAGCAGCGAGGCGATGTTGACGATCTTGCCGCTTCCTTGCGCGACCATCGGGCGCGAGGCCGCCTGGCTGAGGAAAAACAGCGACTTGAGGTTGGTATCGACCACCGCGTCCCAATCGGCTTCGCTGAACTCGGCAAGGTCGGCACGGCGGATGATGCCCGCGTTGTTGACCAGGATATCGATCCGCCCGAGCGCCGAAATCGTCTCGGCGATCACGCGTTCGACCGGTTCGATCGACGACAAATCGGCCGAGATGCCCACCGCGCGGCGACCAGCCTTGGCAATGTGGGCAAGCGTCTCATCGGCAGGCGAGCGCCCTGCAACGGCAACATCCGCGCCTGCCCCGGCCAGCGCCACCGCGATCGCTTGGCCGATGCCGGTGTTGGCCCCGGTGACCAGCGCCACCTTGCCCGCAAGATCGAAGGAAATCGCCATAAGTGCTTACTTCAACTGGCAGATATCGAGCACCGACATGTCGGTATAATCGAGGTTTTCGCCACCCATCGCCCAGATGAACGCGTATTTCTTGGTGCCCGAACCCATGTGGATCGACCACGGCGGGCTGATCACAGCCTCCTCGTTGGCAATCACCAGGTGGCGCATCGCGTGGGGTTCACCCATGTAGTGGAACACCCGGTCGGTGGGTTCGGCCAGATCGAAGTAGAGATAGATCTCGCTGCGGCGGTCATGCAGGTGCGGCGGCATCGTGTTCCAGACCGAGCCTTCTTCGAGCACGGTCAGGCCCAGCAGCAGTTGCGCGCTTTCGCACACGCCAGGGATGACGAGTTGGTAAATCGTGCGCTGGTTCGAATTGGCAAGATCGCCGCGCGCCAGCGGATTGGCATGATCGAGCGTGATGTGCTTGATCGGGCAGACTTTGTGCGCGGGCAGCGAGGCGAGGTAGAAGCGGGCGCCGTCACCTTCGAAAGTCACGTCTTGCGACCCCATCGGCACGTAGAGGCAGTTCTTGTTGCCCATTTCGAAACGCTGGCCATCGACCGTGATTGCGCCCGGCCCGCCGATGTTGACTGCCGCCAGTTCGCGGCGTTCCAGCAGCGTGTGACCCGCCGCGCTCGGCGGTGCGGTCTGCACGGGCAGCGACAGCGGTCCGCCCGACGGCACCGCGCCGCCGATGATGAAGCGTTCGTTGTGCGAATAGACTAGGTTGACCTTGCCCGTCTCGAACAGCCCGGTGCAAAGGTAGCGATCGCGCAGATCGTCGTTGGAAACGCTGTCCATCATGTCCGGATGGGTCGCGTGGAGGGTCTTGGCAAACACGATCGTCTCTCCCGTCGAGATGGCTTTTGAATTGGCTTTGTCGATTTTGGTAACCGGTGTCAGTTTCCTGCGCAAGCCTTCATTCGCGAGCCGGAGCGACCGAAGCACGACGAATCAACTCGGAGCGGAACAAGGCTGGCTCGCGCTCGGCGGTTTCGGGGTGGATCAACTTGCGTGCAGCGGCGCGGCCCATCGATACGATCGGCCAGCGCACCGTGGTCAGCGGCGGCCAGATATGCGCTGCGATCGCGGTATCGTCGAACCCCAGGATCGAAAGGTCGTGCGGTACCTCCATCCCGCGTTCGCGCGCTGCGTGGAGCACGCCGGCCGCCATCTCGTCGTTGCTGGCGAAAATCGCGGTGGGGCGAGCTTCGAGCAAGCGCTGGGCTGCGGCGTGGCCCGAGGCGAACGTGTAATTGCCCTGCCCGACCGTGCCGGGCGCGATGTCGATGCCGGCGGTTTCCATCGCATCGCGGAACCCCAATTCGCGTTCGCGCGCCGAACGGAAGCCCTCGGGCCCCGCCACGAAGCCGATCCGCCGGTGCCCCAGCCCGATCAGGTAAGCCACCGCTTCGGCCACTGCCGCGCGATCATTCGATTCGACCAGATGTGCCTCGGTGTCGAGCCGCGCCGATCCCATCCGCACATAATTGCACCCCGCTTCGCGGCAGACCGCCGCCAGCGCATCGCTTTCGGAAATCGGCGGCAGCACCATCACGCCATAAAGCCGCTGCTGGTCCAGAAACCCGCGCACATCCTCCAGCAGAGTCGGCGAATGGCGATCGACCGGGCGCACCACCAACGCGAATTCGGTGTCGCGGATCGTCTCGAGAATGCCCTCCTGCACGCCCAGCACCATCTGCGCATTGGGGTTGTCGTGGATCAGCCCGATCAGAAAATTGCGCCGTAGCGCCAGCGCACGCGCCTGCGGATTGGGCACGTAGCCCAGATCGGCGATCACCGCTTCGACCTTCTCGCGCGTCGCTTCGTTCAACAGCGGAGAGCGGTTGATGACGCGGCTGACCGTCTTCTTCGAAACGCCCGAAATCCGCGCGACATCGTTGATGGTCGGCTTGCCCTCGGCGGCTTTTTCAATCGCAGCCATCATGCCTTCACTTGCTCCCGACCGCATTGCGTACGCGTTTGCGTCCCTTGCCTTACCCCGCGGCCGGGTGCAAACGGCGGGCAGGATTGACACCGGTTTCCAACAAAGCAGGTTTTGCGATGGTCGTCGACAGGGCGTTTCTGAAAGTCCACGCGGCGGACACCGTGGCGGTGGCGTTGCGCGCGGTGGCGGCCGGGGAAGCAGTCGAGCTTGGCGAAGGTGCGATCCGCACGAGCAAGCCGATTGCACAAGGCCACAAGGTTGCGTTGGTTGCTCACGCGATGGACCAGATCGTGACCAAATACGGTCAGCCGATCGGCCGGGCAACGCGGCCGATCGCACCGGGCGAACACGTCCACGTACACAATCTTGCCACCGCTCTGTCGGGCGAATTGGCCTACAGGCCCGGCTCGGCAGCCATCACACAAGGTGCCCCCTCATGCGGCACCTGGTCAGGCTACAGGCGCGCTGACGGCCGAGCCGCAACGCGCAACGAAGTGTGGATCCTGCCTACCGTCGGCTGCGTCGGCGGGGTGGCCGAACAGGTCGCGCGCACCGCGAACGAACGGCATGCGAAGCGGATCGACGGGGTCCATGCCTTCACCCACCCCCACGGCTGTTCACAATTGGGCGATGACCTGGGCGGCACGCGCGCGCTGCTCGCCGGGCTTGCGGCCAATCCCAACGCCGGCGGCGTGCTGCTGCTGGGACTAGGCTGCGAATCGAATCAGCTCGACTCGCTGCTGGCGGCCGTGCCCGAAGCGGCGCGCGGCAAAGTACGGGTGCTGTCCTCGCAAGCCGCGCGCGACGAGATGGTCGAAGCCGGCCGGTTGGTCGATGAACTGGTCGACGAACTCGTCGGCACCATACGCGAACCGCTGCCGCTGTCGGCGCTGCGGATCGGGCTGAAATGCGGCGGCTCGGACGGGTTGAGCGGGCTCACCGCCAACCCCTTGCTCGGGCGCCTGACCGAGACACTGGTCGCCGCTGGCGGATCGGCCATCCTCACCGAAATTCCCGAGATTTTTGGCGCAGAACAGGCCTTGCTCGACCGCGCCAGCAGCAGCGAAGTGTTCGAAGCCGCGGCCGCGCTGATCAATCGCTTCAAACGTTATTACCTCGATCAGGGCCTGCCGGTTTCGGAAAACCCCTCGCCCGGCAACCTTGCGGGCGGCATCACCACGCTTGAGGAAAAATCGCTCGGCGCGGTGCAGAAGGCCGGTGGGGCGGCGCTGACCGACGTGATCGGCTATGGCGAACAGGCCTCGAAGTCGGGCGTGACGCTGCTCGAAGCACCGGGCAACGATGCGGTATCGTCCACCGCCTTGGCCGCTGCCGGGGCAACCATCGTGCTGTTCACCACCGGGCGGGGAACGCCGCTCGGGTTCCCGGTCCCGACGATCAAAGTTGCGTCCAATCACGCGCTTGCCCAAGCCAAGCCGCACTGGATCGATTTCGATGCCGGGCGGGTGTTGGACGCGCCGCAAAGCGTTGTGGACGAAGCCTTTCTCGAGACCGTCATCGCCATCGCCGAAGGCCGCGAAACCGTGTCCGAAAGCCGCGACCAGCGCGCCATTGCGATCTGGAAACGCGGAGTCACCTTGTGATCGGACCAGCGCATCCAGCAAACCCTGTTGCTTATGACACCGGTTTCCTTTACGCCTCGTGACAACAAGAGATGATCCGGGATGGGATGGTGTGTCCGAGCAATTGAAGTCCGTGGCCCACGCATTCGTCACCGCGCGCCGCGCCGGTCGGGCGCTGGCCGATTACCCCGGCGCACCACCGGTTGACCTTGCCGCTGCTTACGCGATCCAGGATCACGCGATCCGCGCCGATGGCCGCCCGATTGCCGGCTGGAAGGTCGGACGGATCTTCCCGCCCGATGACGCACGGCTCGGATCCAACCGCTTGTCCGGCCCGATCTTCGCCGAAAGCGTGGTCGATGGCACTGTCGGCAAACCCGCGATGCCTGTGTTCACCGGCGGCTTTGCAGCGGCTGAGGCGGAGTTTCTGCTTCACATCGCGCCCGGTCATGACGGCGCAACCCCGCAGACCGACGCCGAAACGCTGGCTTTGCTCGATGGCGTGCGGATTGGCATCGAGATTGCCAGTTCGCCCTATCCCGGCATCAACGCCGATGGCCCTGCCGTTACCGCATCGGATTTCGGCAACAACTTCGGGCTCGTGCTCGGGCCGCAGATCGCCGATTGGCGCGGGACCGACTTGCGCATTATCGGCGTAAAAACCACGATCGATGGCGAAACCGCCGGCGAAGCGAGCGCAGCCACGATGCTAGACGGCCCGCTCGGCGCGGTGCGTTTCCTGATGGCCAACCTGGCCGCGCGCGGCATCGCGCTCCATGACGGGTGCTGGGTATCTAGCGGCGCCGTCACCGGGGTTCACCGCGTAAAGCCGGGCCAGACGGTCGAAGCAAGCTTCGGCACGCACGGCACGGTCACTTGCACGATTGCCGCCGCACCACTTAGCTGAACAGCAAGATCATCTGCGGATCGGGAAACCCGGCCGTCACGGGAGAGCAGAGATGGACCAGATCGCAGGGCACCCCGTGGACGCCGCAGCAAGCACGTCTGGCCGCTATCGCTGGACGATCGTGGCGCTGCTGTTTGCTGCCACCGCGGTCAATTACATCGATCGCCAGATGATCGGCGTGCTCAAGCCGACGCTCGCGGCCGACCTGAAATGGACCGAGGGCGATTTTGCCCAGATCGTGTTCTGGTTCCAGGTCGCTTACGCAATCGGTTATGTCGCCTTCGGCCGGATCGTCGACAAAGTCGGCGCGCGGACCGGCTATGCCATCGCGATCGTGATCTGGACGGTCAGCCACATGGCGCACGGGCTGGCCACCGGGATCGTTTCGTTCGCCGCCGCGCGCTTCGGGCTGGGCCTGGGCGAATCGGGCAATTTCCCATCGGGCGTGCGCGCGGTGACCGACTGGTTCCCGCAGCGCGAACGCGCGTTTGCGATCGGGCTGCTCAACGCCGGATCGAACGTCGGCGCCATCATCACCCCGTTGCTGGTGCCCGTGCTGGTGCTGTGGTTCGGATGGCGGATGACATTCCTGGTCACCGGCGTGTTCGGCGTGGTCTGGCTGATCGCGTGGCTGGCGATTTACCGTTCGCCCGATCAACACAAGTCGGTTTCACCCGGCGAACTGGCGTGGATCAAGCAGGACCCGGCCGATCCGGCTGGATCGATCGGCTGGGCGAAGTTGCTGACATTGCGCGAGACCTGGGCCTATGCGCTGGGCAAATTCTTCATCGATCCGATCTGGTGGTTCTTCCTGTTCTGGCTGCCGGGCTACCTTTACCAGCGCTACAACCTCGATCTGAAAACCTTCGGCCCGCCGCTCGCCGCGATCTACCTGATCTCGGACGGAGGCAGCATCGCCGGGGGCTGGATGTCGTCGCGGCTGATCCGGGCGGGCCGCACGCCCAATGCCGCGCGCAAGCTGACCATGCTGCTTTCAGCCATACTGATCACGCCGATTTACTTTGCGCAAAGCATCAACGGCTTGTGGGCCGCCGTTCTTGTCATCGGGCTCGCCACAGCCGGTCACCAGGCGTTTTCGGCTAATCTCTACACGCTTCCGTCGGACTTGTTTCCGCGCAAGGCCGTCGGTTCGGTCGTGGGGATCGGCGGGATGATCGGCGCGATCGGCGGCATGGGGATGGCGCAGTTCACCGGCTATGTGCTCGATACAACGCACAGTTACGCCACATTGTTTGCGATCTGCGCCAGCGCCTACTTCGTGGCCCTGGCGGCGATCCATCTGCTTTCGCCCAGGCTGGAGCGTGTCGAGGCGATCTGATCCCGCCACGTTTCCCGATCATCGACCTGCACCGTGGAGACCCGTATGCGCCGCATTCGCCCGCTTTTGAGCGCAACCGCGCTTGGCTTCTCGCTTTGCATGGTCCCCATCGCTCGCGCCGAAGCTGGCCCCGATGGCCTGCTGTTCCGCGCCTCGGCCGACAGCAAGGGCGATGGCGGGATGGCGGCAAGCGCTGCAGCTGGTGATCCGCGCCCCAACTTCGTCAGCGGCGTGACCGTGGTGGCCGATGGCGCCACCGGGCCGGCGTTCCGCTGGGACGATGACGGCTACGTCAGTTGGAACGCGCCAGGCAACATTTACGCGCAGCGCGGCACGCTGGCGTTTTTCTGGCGGCCGCGCACCCCGATCGGCTCCGCGCCCTTCGTGCTGTTCCGTACCGGCTTTGCCGATCATTCGAGTTGGGACATGGCGTTCCTGAGGATCGACTGGAACGGCCACGGTTTCGACGCTTTTGTCACCGACGCCAACCTGGCGCGCGTGCGTGTCTCGTGGACGATGCCCGAAACACCCTCGCCCGAAGATTGGCACCATATCGCGTTCGGCTGGGACGAGGCGCGCGGCGTGGTGCTTTGGGTCGATGGCAAGGAAGTGGCCCGCAAGGTTCAGAAGGCCGATCTCGACAGCGGGCTCGACCAGTTCGGCCTAGCCGGACGGATCATTGCACCGCACCAGGTGCAGAGCCGGTACAGCTTCATGCGCGGCAGCGATATCGATGAAATCCGCGTTTACGATCACTTGATGGGCGACGCCGAAGCCGCCGCGTTGGCCGCCAAGCAGGAACCCACTGAGCCGCCAGTCCAGCAAGCAGCCACCGAACGCGCCGCCTGGCTGCACCGCTACGGCTGGGACCGCGCCGATCCGCCCGTGCTCGACGCGCCGGTCACCACGATCCGCAAAGTCGAATTTTCCGACGCCAAGGACTTGAAGTCGTGGATGTGGAAGGGCGTCGACGGCATCGCCGAAACCACGTGGCCGGGCGTCTACAACCGCTCTCGTCTGCCCGGCCGTGACGACTATTTCGAGCTGCCCGACTGGAACGTCTATGTCGAAGGCGGCAAGCGTTATGACCTGACCGTGCCCGAGAATGTCCGCTTCAACCGCGTCGAACTGCGCGGCGCCGCCTATGGCTCGCTCGACTGGACCGCCCCAGGCGGCGCCAACCAGCCGCTTGCCAAGCGCCTGCAAGGCGTAGTGCGCTCGGTCGACCAGTTCGCGCCGTTGACCGGCGGCACGCTGCACTTCACCAATGTTTCGCAGGAACAGCCGATCCAGGAACTGTGGGCCTACGACATCAGCGCCGCGCCCGAACCGGCCGGCAGTTTCAAGCTCGCGTACCGCATCGACGCATCGGCAGCGCCCGATTTCGCCACATTGGGCGAGCTCAACGATTATATCGCTGGGCGCTTCCCCCCGGCCGAACGCGCCACCGTCGTCGCGCGGCCTGCCAGTGCAGGGCAAGCCGCTGTTGGTGCCGGTGATCCCACCTCGGTCGGCAAAGCGCAGCGCGCTGCCGGACTTGCGTCAGTGGTCCACGTGCTGATCCCCTCGGGCTTTGCGCAAAGCACGCCGGGCCGCGCGCTCGCTCGCGCCTACAACTTCGGGTGGGAGAACCTGCACGACGGGCTCGATGGCGTAGCGATCGACTTGCCTGCGCTCGATCTCGCGCCGGATGCCAAGGGGCTGATCCCGCTCAACATCCAGGTCATGGACCCGCTGTGGCCGGGGCGCGAGATGGCCGACGTTTCGGTTTCGGTGCGCCCGCACGAAGCGCGCACGATTTGGCTCGATCTGCGCGATCGCATCCTGCCCGCCAAGAGCATGTACTTGCGCATCGCCTCGGCCAACCCGGGCTTTTCGGCGCAATCGCTCGATGGCGCTACCATACGGCTGGTGTTCAAGAACCGCGCCGCCGCGCTGCCCGAACACATTGCCGATCGCTTCAACCAGGTGCGCGACAACTGGGGCTTCCTGGTCGAAGAGCACACCGCATCGGGCCGCGAAGGGCTGTACCGCCGCGTGGCCGGCGACATTTCCGATCTGCTCCGCGTCGATCCCGAGAACAAGCTGGCCCGGACCTACTGGGCAGATATCAACTACAGCCCCGAGAACATGCCCGCCGTGGCGCTGCCGTCGGTGCCGGCGGGTGTGCCTGCCTGGGCGTTCCGGCAAGTCGAGGACCTCAAGCTGGTCCAGCGCTTCGTCGACTGGTGGATCGACAAGCGGCAAGTGCCTTACGGCGATTTCGGCGGCGGCATTTCGGACGATACCGACCTGACCCAGCAATGGCCGGGCCTTGCGCTGATGGGGGTCGAGCCTGACAAGATCGAGGCCTCGCTGCGCAAGCTGGATGATGCCTCGTTCACCAACGGCATGCGGGTGGATGGACTTGCCTATATCACCACCGACGAGCTGCACGCTTACGAAGAAGGCCTCAATTCCGACGCTGAGCGGCTCTATCTCTATTGGGGCGAACCGCTGACGGTCGAGCGGCTGATGGAAACCGCCAAGGCGCTGGCAGACAAGGTGGTCCTGCGCAATCCGGCGGGGCATATGCACTTCGCCAGCAACTGGTACGGCGGGCGCAAGGTGACCCGCGAGGGCGTGTGGGAATGGCAGAAGCCTTACAGCTTCACCGTCATGCATGCGCCGATCCTGCTCGGGCTCTACAATCGCAACCCGGTTGCAACGGGGTTGGTCACGGGTGTGATCGATGGCTGGATGGCGCACGGCAAGCCCGGCGCAGACGGCGCGATGGCCTATCCCAACGAGATCAACTGGCGGACCGACGCGACCCGCAAGGGCGATGGTGGCGGGCTGACCACGCCGCTGCAATCGGCCTGGGCGGCGTGGCGCTTTACCGGCGATGACAAGTACCTTGTGCCGATCACATCGCGGATTGCATCGAGCGGGGCGAAAGTGCTTTCCGAATTGAACGAGAATGCCTTCGATGCGCTGCCCGATGGCGCAAAGCTGGCGACCTCGCTCTCGCCCAAGTCTGCGGGCAAGGGCGGCGATTTCGGCCAATACGCGGCGTGGCAGGCGAGCGGCGATACCGCCTGGCTCACCGCGCTTCACGCGCAGGCCTTTGCCGACAAGACCAACCACGAATACCTCTACACCGATGGCCAGTGGTGGAGCGACCGGGTCGAACAGCCGAGCGAGATCCTCCAGCGCGAACGGCTCGGCGGAGTCGCACTCAAGCGCAACCAGACCTGGCCCGGGCACAGCGTAAGCTGGCACTTCGCCGAACCCGATGCGGCCACGCAAGTCGCGATCCTGCTGCCGCATGCCACGCGCAATCACGTGCGCGTGATCGCGTTCAACTTGGCCGACCACGAACAGCACGCGACGATGACCGGGTGGAATGTCGCGGCCGGCACGTGGCGGATGACGGTCGGGACCAGCACCGATGAAGGCAAGACGCTCACGTCGACCGGCGCTGATAGCCAGGTAACACTCGAACGCGGAATGGCCGTTCCGGTGGCCTTCGCACCGCGCACCACGACCGTGCTCGATTTCACGCTGGTGACCCCTGGCGACGAACCGCACGACCGCGCCGACGCCGGGATCGGTCGCGACGACGTGGCGCTGACTGGCCGCAGCTTGCGCGTCACCGTCCACAGCCTGGGCGCCAAGCCGATACCGTCGGGCGAAGTGCTGGTAGAGCGCGCCGATGGCAGTGTGCTGGCGCGCACGCGGTTCGCGCCGCTGCCAGCACCGCTCGACCTGATGCCACGGCGGGAAACCGTGCGGCTGGCAATGCCCTCGGCGGCTCCGGCTGGCGCGCGAGTGCGGCTGGTGCTCGATGGCGGCGCGCGCGAAGTCACGCTGCTGAACAACAGCGTAGCACTGTCAGAAGCTTCGGGCCGGTGATCCTCGCGGCCAGCCGGCGCGGGTTGTTGGCTGGTGGGCTTGCCGCTCTCGCGTCCTCACCGGCACGTGCGACGGCCGGTGAGGACGCAGCGCTTCGGGTGGTGCTCGACGGGCTCGGGCCCTCACCCGACCCCATTGCCGGGAGCCGCGCGCTGGCAAGGTTCGATCCGCGGCGCTTGTCGCCATGCGCGCGGAACGACCTCGCCACGATCCGCGCCGGACTGGCAGCCGAGGCACGGCTGGCGTTGCTATCGCCGGGCGATCCGGCCCGCTACGCAGCACAAGTTACGCGCCAATGTGCAGGACCAGTCGATCTGCGGCACGCCGAGCGCCTGTTGATCGAGGAAGTTGCGCGGCTCGAACATCACGCCGCAACGGTGTTCGACACCCTCGGCATTCCACCAGGACCGACCGGCCAGCGGTTCCGCGCGCTGCTTGCATCCGGCGACGGCGCTTATCCCGACAGCGACGCCGGCCGTGACGCGGCGGTCGTGGATATGAACGCAACGCTGGCGCGCGCCCGCGCCGCCCTGCCCCGCTGGTTCGCAGCCCTGCCGCCCGAATGCCTGAACGTCTCGGTGCGCCGGATGACGCCAAGCGAAGCGGCATCGGGCAAGGGCGGCTTCCGCGTTCTGCCCGAAAATGGCCAGGCAGGCTGCTATGTCGTCGACTTGCGCGACATCGCGCGGCGGCCACGCTGGACGCTGGTCAGCGTGGTTCATCACGAATTGCTGCCCGGCCACATGGTGCAATTGCCGCTTGAGCGTCGGGCGGGGCCACACCCGTTGCGGTTGCGCTATGCGCCTGCCTTCGGCGAATGCTGGGCGATTCATGGCGAGTGGCTGGCGTGGCAAGCCGGCCTCCTGCCCGATGCGCTGGCCGTGGCCGGCGCGATCCACTGGCGGCTGTTCCGCATGACCCGTGCGTTGGCGGACCTGGCGATCAACCGCGGAACCGCACCCGATCGCGTTCTGGCGCAGTTGGCCGAACAGATGGGTTTTCCGGCCTATTTCGCGCCGTTTGCCGAAGATATTGCGCGGATGCACACAACGCCGGGGCTGCGTGTGGCAGAAGCGCTGGGTGCACTGGCGTTTGCACGTTACGGTAAGCGTAGAAACGCTGGCCGCACTTTTACAAATATGCTGGACTGCGGCCCAAGGCGGATCGTCTAGGGCGCCAATCCACTTCAGAACCGGGCTCTGCCATCACCGAAGAAGTCGAAAAATCGCTGGACAGGCCGCAGCGGCGGTTGCTGCGCCGGATTTACAACGGCCGCACCGTGCCCATCATTGTCGATGGCAGGGCGTTTCTGACCTACAAGGAAGCAAGCCGCTACCTTCTTTCGCTGGCGCCGGAGGCAAGGGACAAAGCCTACGCGGACATGCGAAGCGGCGCAGCCAATGGATCCGGCGTCGAGGCGTAGCGCGCGCCCACGCACAAGTTGCACCCGGCCGAATGGGGACCTTTACGAGGTGCCTGGTTCGGACGCCAAAGCGCTTGAGATTGCTTCTACAGCTGCGGCGGCTTCAGCGATAAGCTCGTCCAATGCCTTCGCGGTGTCCCTGAAAAGACTGTCGCTGACCGGCCGTTCGCCATTGATGAATCGACGGATGGCCCGCTCATCGATCCTGAGGCGCCGCGAAAATGCCGTGGTGCCACCAAACAGTTGCACACAATAAGCGAAGTGATCCCGTCGGTCTTGCATGGTGGCCCTCATAGGCCGTCCTGCGATCGAGGCAATGGCAGCCGCAGGTGTTGTTGAACAGACGATGGCGTGACCGCGATCGGTTTGTTCGACACCTGCACGAGGCACCAGGACGCGCACAATCCTTCAGGCTTCGGCGATTCGCGACAGGCTGTGAGATGAGGTGCGACTGATGCGCGGCTCGCGATCGATTGCAGGCCGCAACTTAATCCCAATCTTTTTGGTAGAGATTTCGCTTGGCGGCATTCTGATCCATGGTAATGTTGTCTCATCACTCATCGTTGCCCGGTTCGTTCGTTTCGATCCCGATGGTCTCGACCCGAATATCCCGACGCCGGAACGGTCCGTGATTGGAGAGGATCGATGGCTTATACGGATCGGACTTCGGGTGCGCGGCGAACGGGTGTGGCGCTGGCGGTGGCGCTGCTGCATGGCGCGGCGGCTGTGGGATTGTTGAGTGCGTTCGCGGGTGGGCTTATCCAGTTCGTGCCCAAGACCGAGCTGCCGACCCGTTTGTGGATGCCGGTTGATCCGCCCACGCAGGAACCCACGGTCACGCCGACGACCACGGCGGTTGAGCACAAGTCCGCGCGCGATCCGATCATACCCGAGCACGAGATCGACCTCAGTGGCGACAATACGATCAACATCATCGATTTCCCGACGCCGAAGACGATCGATGAATTCGCGGGCGGCAAGTTGATCGACACCGGCCCGACCCCGATCCCGTCTCCCAGCGCCAGCTTCGCCCCCACCGGGGCGCGGCCGCTCGGCTGGCCGGGGCTGTGGGTGACCGACAACGATTACCCGACCGGCGCGTTGCGGCGCGGTGAGCAGGGAGTAACCGGGTTCAGCGTAACGGTGGGGCCAGACGGGCGCGTTCGCGATTGCGTGGTGACGCAATCGAGCGGATCGCAGGAACTCGACCGCGCGACTTGTGCCAAAGTCAGCGCGCGGGCGCGGTTCGCTCCGGCAAAGGATGCGAGCGGCAGCGCGGTTACGAGCGCCTATGCCAACACCATCCGCTGGGACATCCCCAAAGAACTTCGCTGAACAGGCTGGAATGAACGGCCTGGACTGAACGGGCCGGAAAGGTTGGCTCCGGCGGGACGGATCGGGCGCGGCCCCCCGCCCCGTTTCCGCCCCACCGGAGCCTGCGACCCGGGGGGCTGGCAGCTCCCCGAAACTTCATGGATGCCTGGCGTTCAATGCGCCTGGAATGCCGCCATGTTCGTGTTCGGGGCAGACAGTAACCCGCACAGGCGGCTCGCGTCGAGAAAATTCCCCACGAGGTCCATGCCTTTTGTGGATAACCGCACGAATGTCCGCCGGCCGTCGCGTTCGTCCTCTTCGCGTTCGATCAGGCCCTGGCCTTCGAGCAGCCGCAACCAGCGCAGCGCGGTGGTGGGCGGAACGTGCGCGCCGATGCACGCGCTGGTGGTCGGCACGCGGCGGCCTTCGCCCCGCGCCACGAACAAGTCGAGCAGGATGTCCCAGCTCGGCTCGCCGAAGATGTCGGCGGGAAAAGTCCGGTCGCGGCGACGGCGTTCCGCATAAAGCATGCGGGCAAGCGTCAACGCTTGCGGTTCGCGGTTGGGTGGCACGCTGACTTCGACCACATCGGTGCGAAGCAGAGCCTTGGCGCGTTGCTGGGCGTTCATGCGTGATCTCCCCAAGTGGCCGCTGTTCGGCAAGCGGCGCGATTGTCGGCTGGGTCACTCGCGAACTGCGAGCAGCCGGTGGGCAATTCGGAAGCCGGGCCGGACGCCCGATCAGGTTGTCGGCCAGATGTTCGGCCGGAAGTCAGGAGCCAGTCCGCACTCCGGCAGTCCGGCGATCGTCGGTCGGAACCCCTTTGGGAGGATCCGACAAGCGCGGCCGCCAGGCTGCATAAGGTCCGATCCGACCGACCCGGCGCATGTGCGAAGCCAGCCCGATCCAAACCACCGCAAGCTGAATGTAGCCCGGTACTGCGATCATGACCCAATAGCCGCGCCGAATTTCCGCGACGTCGAACAATTTGGACAAGTGTCCGGCCACCACGATCATCTGCAGCGCGGCAACCCACAGCGGCCAGCCGCGATTGGCGTAAAGCGCCACCCACATCAACACGATCAACTGCCAGCCATCGAGCACGAGATGCCCGGGGTTGATCGTGAAGAAGTTCGGTGCGCCCAGCAGCCAGTGATTGACCAGGTCTGCAAAGAGCCCAGTCATGATCACAAGGCTGGTCAATTGTTCGGGCTCGTCGCCCTTGCACAAGGCAAGGACGACGGTGGCGAGCACGATGGCGTTGTAGAATACTACCAGAAGGGTGAGATGAGCAGTCATCGGAGGCTTTGTTCCATGCCATACCCGGTCAAGCAGCGCGAGCGCGCAGTGGACCGGCCTGGCTGGCGCCTTCGGCATGGGCTGTCGGCGGGCAATCTTCGATGGAACCCTTTTCCACCGAGATTTCGAGCAGGCGGCCATGGATGCGGGCCAGATCGCCCCCGGCGTCGAGCAGGGACTGCTGGACTTTGGCCAGCCGCAGCAGCGTGTCCTGGCCCAGCGCCGGGCCCGATCCGGTTTCGCGGCGGGCTGCGATCATGGTGGCGAACAATTCGGACTGTAGCGTCAGCGCCTGGTCGAGCGCGGCTTCGGTGGCCTGGATCTTGTTGGCGATGCGCAGGCGGGCAACTTCGATGGTCATCGTCATGGTTCAGTCTCCGTTCCTGCCCCGGAAATCGGGGCACCCCTTGGATCGGAGATGATCGTGATGGACCGCCGCGCACCGGCGGGTCCCGCACGGTGGTTCCTTCGGCTAGTGGTCCATCATCACGCCAAGCTGGCTGAACATCGCCATCCCGCCAAGCGCAACCAGCATCAGGAACAGTGCAATGCCCGTCATATAGCCCAGGCGCAGCACGGTCCCATAAGGCCCGTCAAACATCTCCGGGAGGACATGATAGTAATCCGCCGCCGGTCCGCCGCCAGCCGTCGCGGCGATCCTACCGTATGCCGGAGTGATCGCATGAGCCGCGCTGGCCAGTTGCGGAACCTTGGAAAGCGTCTCGACTTCCATGTCGTCCCGCCGCTGCCTATCCACGGAAAACGGGGATGGAGCGATATACGAAGGCTCATATACGGGTTGTTGGTATGTCGAAACCAACTGGCGATAGACGTGCGCAACTTCATTGCGGTTGGCGAGACCGAGCTTGGCACGCGCCAGATTGATGCGCTGGTCCACCGTGTAGGGCGAGATTCCGAGCGCCCTCGAAATCTCCTTCGAAGTTTTGTGCTGGATCAGCAAGTCCAGCACTTCGCGCTGTTTGGCCGTCAGCTCGTCGAAAACCTTCCTGCCGGGCTCGCCGCCCCCGGCCGAAGCCCCCTGGTCCATGAAATCGAATGCCCCCGTCGCGTAATCGGCCAGTAAGAAAGCCCCTTGCTTATAGATACGCAATTTCCCGAAATTTTCCAGTGGCTTTGTTGACAGATTGCAACGTCCATTCACCCGCGTCGCTTGACCTTCGGGCGCGCAAGTTGAAACGTGTCTGCATGCGCTATCCGGCCCCGACATTGTCGATTTCGAGCAATTCGAGCAAAGTCGAATCGGCTGGTCGCGCGTTGGTCGCCCTGGTGTTCCTGATCGCGCTGTGGTTCGATCCGGTTCAGCCGGTACGCACCAACGTGCTTGGCGTGGCATTGTTGACGGGCTTTCTTGCGTGGTCGCTCGTGCTGATTGCCGTGGCATGGCAAAGCTGGTGGTGGGACCACCGCCTCGCCCGTGCGGCGCACACGCTCGACATCGCGGTGTTTGTCGGCGCGGTCTACTACACCGAAGCGCCTTCGACCGACTTCTCCAGCCCATTCATGGCGTTTGCAGTGCTGCTGCTGGTCAAGGCGCGCATCCGCTGGGATTGGCGCGCGACCGCGTGGACCGCAATCGTGCTGCTGTTGCTCAATTATACGGTTGCCGGCACCATGTCGTACTTTGGCTACGCCGTCGACTTGCAGCGTGTCGGGCGCCGCACCGCCTACATGATGCTTTTGGCGGTGCTGCTTGTCTGGATGGGGCTGGAACGGCGGGTCAGGCTTCATCTGCCGTTCCCACTCCTGCCCGCGGCTGCTGAAACCGGCCAAGCTGCAGAGGCAATTGCCGGAGAGGCGCAAACCGGCGCTACGGAAGACGGGCGCCGACTTGAGCTGCTGGTTTCGACAGCGCTGGATTTTGCTCGCCAGGTCGTGTTGGCGCGTCAGGCAGCCATCGCCTGGAGCGCCGAGCAGGAGCCGTGGATCGATCTGGGTGTGAGCGGGCCCGAACCAGGCGATCTGCGCATAACCCGGCTTGGTCCCGACCTGCCCAACTTCGACCTGCCCAATTCCGATCAGTTCGATGTACCCGCGCTGGTGCAGGAAACGCGTGCCGCGGATGGCGAACATGACGCGTTGTTCGCAACTGGGGCGTCGTTCGAGACGGGCAGCGGCGCTGTGCTGTTCGACAGCGTCCACCGGCGCGCACTCTCGTTCGGCCCCGGCGGACAGCGGATCGCGCTGCGGCCCCAACGGCCACCTGAGCTTGCCGAAAAGCTTGGCGTGGAGACCGGAATTTCGGTGCCGATCACGAGCGATGCGGGCAGTGGGAGATTGCTGTTCTGGGGCCTGGCCGATCCAGGGTTCGATAGCCTTGCGCTCGCACAAGCTGCTGCCGGCGAAATCGGGCGCGCGTTCGAACGCGAGGAACGCGCGCGGCTGGCCCAAGTGGTCGCGGTCAATGGCGCGGTAAGCGGGGTGCGCGAAGCCATCGCGCGCGACCTTCACGACAGCGCTGCGCAGTTCCTCGCTGGCACCATGTTCCGGCTTGAAGCACTGCGCCGCCGCATGGTTGGCGAACCCGATCCGAGCGTTGATCCCGGAACCGAGATTGCCGCCATCAAGAACGCGATGCGGCTTGAACAAAGGCAATTGCGGAACCTGATCGGGCAGTTGCGCCGCGGCGAATCCGCCGACCGCCAGACCGACCTCGCGCAGGAATTGACCGCGCTGCTGGGCGAGCTGGGCACGCATTGGCACCTGGCCGCCACACTTGATGGCAGGCTCGAACGCGGGAATGGGCCTATCATCGTGCCGGCCACGCTCAGCCACGAAGTGCGCCAGCTTGTGCGCGAAGGTGTAGCCAATGCCGCGCGCCACGGCGGAGGCGATGCGGTGCGGGTCGAGGTGGCGAGAGTGGGAGCGTGGCTGTGGCTGACAATCAGCGACAACGGCCGTGGTTTTCCGGCAGAAGCGATCGGTGCCGAGGGCCGGATCGCACTGCGCCCGCGTTCGATTGCAGGGCGAGTGGCGGCGTTGGGCGGATCGCTGGCGATCAGCGCGGCCGAGCCGCATGGTGCAACACTGTCGATCGGGCTACCGTTGCGGCCGGTTTCCGGCCTTGGCGGGAAGCTTGAAACCGGCGAAGACCAGAGGCCCGAAGCCCAAGAAGCCCCGAACCTGGTTTCCGGCAAAGGTCGAGCTCCCCAACCCGCCAGCGTAGCCCGACCCCAGACCGCCACCGCCTGACAGGATACAACCATGGCCAATCGAACCACTTCAGCGGCGAGCGACGATCGCTCGGCTGCCGGCCCCGTGCCGCTGCGTGTGCCGATCCTGGTGGCCGACGATCACGGATTCATCCGCGCCGGGGTCGATGCCGTGTTGCAGGGCAGCCGCTTCGTGGTCGTGGCCGGAGCGGCGAGCAACGAGGAAACGCTCGACGCGATCCGGGACCACGATCCGGCGATCGTGCTGCTCGATCTCAACATGCCGGGGCGCGGTGGCGTGCACGTGCTCGAAACGCTCCGCGCGCGCGGTGATCGGCGCAAGGTGGTGGTGCTGACCGCAGAGATCGGCGACGACGACCTCATGCGACTGATGGCTGCGGGGGCGGAAGGGATCGTGTTCAAGGACGGCGCCGAGGACGCGCTGATCGACGTGCTCGAGACGGTGACGCAAGGCGGGCGGGCGATCGACCCAGCGCTGCTCGACCGCGCCCGGATCGCTGCGAGTCGTCCACGCACGGCCAGCTTGTCCGAATTGTTGACCCCGCGCGAATGGTTGATGGCCACGTTGGTGGCGCGGGGCTTGCGTAACCGCGACATCGGCCAGCAGATGAACATCGGCGAAGGCACGGTGAAGGTCTACCTCCACGCGATCTACCAGAAGCTGGGCATCGACAACCGCACCGAACTCGCACTGCTGACGGTGCGCGAGTCATAGCTCATGCCGGCCCTCTCAGCGGGCCGGCAAGGCAGACCACCGCAGCCCGACTAGAACTTCGCGCTCACCGACGCGCCCACAACGCGCGGTTCGTTGTAGACGCCGGCCATGAAGTTCTCGATCGCGCCGATCAGGTTGTGCTGGTTGGTCAGGTTGCGGACGAATGCACCAATCTCGAAGCGATCGGTGGTGAAGCCGCCCTTGAGCCCGAGTTCGTAGCTGCCCTTCGCGTTGAACTCGGCCGACTTGTAGAGCACGAAGCTGGTGTAGCCCTGCTTGTTGAAATCGCCCGCCACGAACAGCTTGCCCGGCCCGGTCGGCACTTCGTAGCGCGCCGAGACGTTGATGTTGTACTTGGGCGCGTTGGGCAGCGGGTTGCCGTCGATCTGCGCGAAGGTGTTGGCGCCAACCTTGATCGTCGGGTTGCCGACCGTGCACACCACCACGCCGTTGAGCGCGCAGACCTGGGCATAGACGCGTTTGTCGTCGATCTCGGTGTGCAGCAGGCTGATCCCGGCGTTGAGCTTCAAGCCCTGCACCGGCTGGAGATCGAGCTCGGCCTCCATGCCGTAGCCGCGCGCCTTGTCGGCGTTGAACAGCACTCCGTTGCCGTTGCTGTCGTTGCCGTTGAGCTGGATATTCTTGACCGTGTAATAGAACCCGGTGGCGTTGAAGTGGCCCTTGCGGCCCCAGAAGCTGCTTTTCAGCCCGGCTTCGAACGAGGTGTTGGTTTCGGAATTGGCAGTGGTGAAATCGCTGTTGAACACCGCCGAACGGCCCTGGATGGTCGGCCCGCGGAAGCCGCGCGCGACGCGGGCGTAAAGGCTCAGATCGGGCGTGGCCTTGTACAGCAGGCTGGCGTCGAAGCTGGGCTTGCTGTCGATCAGGCGCACGAACCGGCGCCCGCTATATGTGGCCACGTCGGCCTGGGTGTTGGCGGTTTTCAGCAGCCGGGTCGAGCGGATGTCGGTGGTTTCGCGTGCGCCGGCGGTCAGCGTAAGCTGGTCGGTGAGGTCATAGCTAGCCTGGCCGAACACCGCGGTCGAAGTGTTGACGTTGCGCAGCACCACGAAATTGTTGGGGTTGTAGGCGGCGGTGGTGAGAAAATAGGCGCGCTGGTCGAATTCGGTGGTGTCGCGCGAATCGAAGTAGATCCCGCCGAACTGCCATTTGAACCGGCCGCTGTCGGGGCTGGCGATCCGCACTTCCTGGCTGAACTGCTTGAGATCGCGCAACTGGCCTTGCGATTGGCCGAAGCCGTTGGGAACGCCGTTCACCGGAAAATTGGCCGCCGCGCCGCCATCGGTATCGCCGCGGCTGTAGCCGCTGCTGCGTTCGAACGCGGTGATCGACGTGATCGTGGCGTTACCGAAATCGTATGCCAGCTTGAGCGAAACGCCTTGCGTCTTGTATGCCTGCGGGTTGTTGTTGGCTTCATCGAGCGCCACCTTCGACTGGTCGAAATTGGCCGGCAAGCCGTTCGAACCCTTGGCCAGCGATCCGCGATAGAACAGCGTCGAAGTGCCCTTGTAATCGCGCAGATGCGCCGAAATTTGCGCCGAAAATCCGTAGTCCGAGGTGAACAACAATTGCCCGCGCACGTCGCGCTCGTCATATCCGCCCATGACTTTCTTGGCAGGCGTCACCGTGCCATCGGCGCTGGTGCCGGTGAAGGTGTTGTCGATCCAGTTGTCGCGGTGCTGGATCAGCCCCGAAACGCGGAACATCACCTTGTGATCCTGCGACAGCGGGCCGCCCACGGCGGCTTCGGCGCTGACGGTGTTGTACGTGCCATAGCTGACCGAACCCTGGCCGTGGAATTCTTCGGTCGGCTGGTTGCTGGTGAACTTGATGATGCCGGCAGTGGTGTTGCGCCCGAACAGCGACCCCTGAGGTCCGCGCAGCACTTCGACCTGGGCCATGTCGAACACGGGGTTCGATTTGAGCACGACGTGTTCGAGCACGACGTCATCCTGGATGATCGACACCGGCTGCGACGCGCCGAGGTAGAAATCGACGTTGCCGAGGCCACGGATGTAGAAGCGCGGGAAGATCCGGCCGGTGGTCGATTCGATGTACAGGCTGGGCACCTTTCCCGACAGCGACAGCAGCGTATCGGCGCCGCCCGCAGCGTAGCTGGTCAGATCGTTGCCCGACAGCACGCCGACCGAAACCGGCACGTTCTGCAACGGCTCGCTGCGGCGCTGCGCGGTGACCACGATGCCGGCATCGGCATCGGCATCGGGCGCTGCGGTGGCTTCGGATTCGGCAGCAGCGGGTGCGGCATAGACAGGCGCTGCGCCAAGCGCGAGCAGGCTGGCAGCGGCAAGCGCGGCCGCGCGAGACTTCATCATGTTTGTGATCCCCATCTGGCCGATCACGCGGATCGGCGCGATCAAATATGCGCTCGTTAGGGGGCAATTATGACAGATCAATGTAATTGTTGCCATCAAGACAACGGTTTAGCGCATGGCCGCGGCGCTTCACCGGCCAGAGGTGTTAACCATGACCTAAGCACTCGTCCTCAATTTCGAAAGGCCGGTGCGCGCGTTAAGTAACGGGCATGAGCCAGACATCCCCCGAGATCGCCGCAGAGATCGCCGCAGAGCCCCCCCCCGCCAAGGCCCCACCCCTCAGCAATTCCGAACGCCAGCGCCGCTGGCGCGAACGGCTCAAGGCCAAGGCCTCGGGCGCGGCGGTTGCCGACCATGCACGTGACGTGGTGGCGCACGCGATCCTGGCGCTGTGGGCCTATCACCAACGACCCGGACCTGGCGGGATGCGCTGGGCAGAGATCGACGGCTGCCGCACGATAGAGGACTATCTGTTCGATCTTGCGGGCGACGAACGCGGGCTGGTTTCCGCTGCGCGCGCGTTCCAGCCCGGGTTCGAAGGGCTGACACCCGAAGAAGCCCGCGCGATCGCCGCACTGATCGACCTGGCGGATGTCCTGTCGCTCCGCGCGATCAAACCGATCGACGCCATCGCGTCGGGACATGGCGGTGGTCTGCTCGGCCGTCTGCTCTCGCCCGAAGCCGCGCGCGCTGCACCGAGACGGAGCGCGCCCCGCCCCTTGCCCCGCGAGACGATGCTGAAGCTGGTTTCGCCGGCGCCCGAGGCTGACGTCCTCGAACTCGAAACTGTGGTGGCGGAGGAACCGGCCCCGCAATCGGATCAGGTGGTCAGGCTTTCAGTCGCGCAGCGTGCCAGGCGACGTGCCCGGCTGCAAAAGTGGAAATGAAGTAGTACGAGTGATCGTAGCCCGGCTGCATGCGGATCGTAGCCGGAATGCCCGCCGCGGCGCAGGCCTCGCCAAGCAGATGGATCTTGAGCTGGTCGGTCAGGAACCCGTCGGCCTCGCCCTGATCGACAAGAATATCAGCCACTTTCGCGCCATCTTCGATGAGTGCGCAGGCATCGTATTCACGCCATGCCGCCTTGTCCGGGCCGAGATAGCCGCCCAGCGCCTTTTCACCCCACGGGCAATCGAGCGGGCTGACGATCGGTGAAAACGCGCTGACCGAGCGAAAGGTGCTTGGATTGCGCAAGGCGATCGTCAGCGCACCGTGTCCACCCATCGAATGCCCGGTGATACCCTGCCGGCCCATGTCCGCCGCGAAATGCTCGGCCACCAGTGCGGGCAATTCGCGCTCGATATAGCTGCGCATGCGGAAATTCTTAGCCCACGGTTCCTGCGTGGCGTCGACGTAGAACCCTGCACCCTTGCCGAAATCGTAGCCCTCGTCATCGGGCACATCGTCCCCACGCGGGCTGGTATCGGGCGCCACCAGGATCACGCCATGTTCGGCACATGCCGCGCGGAATTCGCCCTTTTCGGTGACATTGGCGTGCGTGCACGTCAGCCCCGAAAGGAACCACAGCACCGGCAGCGTCGCGCCCGGCGCATGATCGGGCACGAACGTCGAAAACGTCATCGGTGTGCCGGTTTCGGCCGAATCGTGGCTGTGGACGAACTGCGTGCCGCCATGGCTGCGATTGGCGCTGAGCTGTTCCATGGGTGGTTCCTGATCTGGCAAATAAGCGTGAATGCAGGCCAGTTACGCCACCGGCTCCATCACATAAAGCCCTACATCGATCGTGCCGGTACGGAAGCCGGCTTCGCAATAGGCCAGGTAATATTCCCACAGCCGCTTGAAATCGCTGCCGAAGCCCAGCGGTTCGATTTCGTTCCACTTGGCCAGGAACCGCCGGCGCCATTCGGCCAACGTATCGGCATAGCCAGCGGCGAAGCATTCCTTGTGGGTGATCGCCAGACCGGCTGCTGCGGCCTCACGTTCCATGATCGTGGGCGTGGGCAGCATCCCGCCCGGGAAAATGAAGCGCTGGATGAAATCGGGGCTGCGCTTGTAGCTCTCGTAGCGGTCCTCGCGGATGGTGATCGCCTGGACGACCGCGCGGCCGCCAGCGGCAATACTGGAGCGCAGCTTGCCGAAATAGGCGGGCCAGTATTCTTCACCCACGGCTTCGAGCATTTCGATCGACACGACGCGATCGAAACGCGCCTTTTCCTCGCGGTAATCGCGCAAGTGGAGCGCGATCTTGTCCGAAAGCCCACGCGCGGCGATTTCGGCGTTCGCAAAGGCCAATTGTTCGGCCGAAAGCGTGAGGCCGGTGACATGGGCGGCATCGTGTGCGACGTCGATCGCCAATGCGCCCCAGCCGCAGCCGATTTCGAGCACGCTTTCCCGACCCGACAACGCGAGCAATTCGGTGATCCGCGCGCGCTTGGCGGTCTGCGCCGCCTCCAAGGTCTGGCCCGACTCGAACGCGCAAGCCGCCGAATAGGTCATGCTCTCATCAAGCCACAGCCGGTAGAAATCGTTGCCTAGATCGTAGTGGAAGGCGATGTTGCGTCGGCTCTTGCGCCTGGAATTGCGGTTGCTGTTGTGCCGCAACCGGCGCCACATCCGCACGGGCCAGAACCCGTCCATCGTCCTATCGAGCTCGGCCATATTCTGCGCCAGCATCGACAGCAGCGTGGGTAGATCGGGGCTCGACCATTCGCCGGCGATATAGCCCTCGGCAAAGCCGACATCGCCGTGGGTGAGCACGCGGCGGAACGTGCGCAGCGTATGGACATGGATTACCCCGTGCGGGCCGGGTGCAACGCAGCGATGGTCGATCACCGTGCCCGAGGGCAGGATCACGGTAACCGACCCGCGCCGGAATGCGCGCAGCACGCGGCGCAGCAGCCACGGGCCGACCGCCTGGGCTTCGTGCGAACGGACCCGTTCGGCGGCATCATGCGCGGCATCGGCAGCGGCATGCGCGGCGGCTTCCATGCCGTCGACCGCGGCTTGGGCGGCGGCCTCCATGCCGTCGACCGCGGCTTGGGCGGCGGCCTGGACCGACTTGGCGCCGGCATCGCGCGCGGGCCTGGACCTCAGATACATGGGCTCTCTCCGGACGGGCGGGGCGGACAAGTCGTCGCGTGGCAGATCATCGTGTGGTGCTCAGGCTTTCGGTCGGGGGTGCAGGGTGGCTGTAGACGGGCACGCGCTTGATCCACAGCTTGGCGGCTTCCCACAGGATTCCGCCAACCACCTTCACCGTCAACAGCGGATGCGTGACGAACACGCGGGCCAGCGCAGCATCGGTCAGCACGCGGCGTCGGGCAGTGTGAACCGCAGCGATCAGCGGCCCGGTCGCATCGCTGCCGGTGATGCCGATCGCGATCCGATCGTTGTCGCGAATGCCGGGCGGGGTAACGCGGAAATCATAGCGCATGTCCATGCCCATGAACGGCGAGACGTGCAGCGCCTTGGGGATAGACTGGCGGATCGCGCGGTCCTGCGCAGCAGTGCCATCCACCGGCAGCAGGTATTCGTGTCGTTCGCCGAAGGTGTTGTTGACCTCGTACAACACCGCCGCCAGCGCGCCCGAGCGGTGGTGAATGTACCACACCGAGATCGGATTGAACGCGAAGCCCAGCACGCGCGGCATCGTCAGCACGCGGACCGGGCCCTGGTCCCAGCCGATCGCGGCCTTGGCCATTCGCGCGTCGATCTGGGCCTTGAGCGACGCTTTGGTGCCATCGAGATGATCGCTGTCGGTGAACCCGAACAGATTGAAGCGACCGCGCGAAAACAACCGCAAGCGCCAGGCCAAGGCGTCGATCTCGTCAATATCGAGCAGCAGCGAGAACAGCCGATAGCGCAACTGGTGCACCCTTGGGCGCAACCGGCGGTGCATCACATCGCCAACGTACAGCGCGGAGGCCGTTTCGTTGCTCATGCCGGCACCGGTTCGCTGTCGAACAGCGGCTGCGGCGTGGCCAGCGGCGTCGCGACGATCCGGCCCGAAGGTTCGGCCACCCGCCACGGCCGCGCGATACCGCCCAGTTGTTCGGCCACCGCCAGCCCCGATTGCAGCCCATCCTCGTGGAATCCGGCGCCGAAATGCGCGCCGCAAAACCATGCGCGGCGCCGGCCCTGAAGGTTCCACAACTGCCGCTGCGCTGCGACCGCGGTGGTGTCGAGCAGCGGGTGTTCGTAATCCATGCGGGCGTGAACCAGCGCAGAGTTCGGCTCGATCACCGGATTGAGCGTGACGAACAGTGGGGTGCTGTCAGGGATGTGCTGGAGCCGGTTCATCCAGTACGTGACCGAAAGCGCCGGGCCTGTTGCGGCATCGCGCACCGCCCCGCCGCGTTCGGACGCGTAGTTCCAGCTCGACCACACGCGTTTGCGCGCGGGCATCAGCGCCGGGTCCGAATGCAGCACCGCATGGTTGCGCCGATAATGGATCGCGCCGAGCAGCCGGCGTTCATCGGCATCGGCATCGGACAGCAGCGCCAGCGCTTGATCGGCATGCGTGGCAATGACCACATCGTCGAAGCGCTCTTCACCCGCCGCCGAAACGAGCGTGACCCCGCGTTCGTCGCGGCGAATGCTGCGCACCGGGCAGTCCTGGCGGATCGCATCGGCGTAAGGCGCGGTGATCTTCGCGACGTATTCGCGAGAGCCGCCCTTGACCGTGCGCCAGGTCGGCCGGTCCGAAAACTTGAGCAACCCGTGGTTTTCGCAGAACCGCACGAACGACGCGGCCGGGAAATTTGGAATATCGCCCACGTCGGAGGACCAGATCGCTGCAGCCATCGGGTACAGGTGATCCTCGCGGAAGGGCGTGCCGCAGCCTAGCCGATCGAGATAGGCGCCCAGCGTTTCATCGCCGAGCGTGGGCAGATCCCTCGGCGCGCGGCGATAGAACCGGGTGAGATCGCGCAGCATCGACCAATAGCGCGGCGATACAAGGTTGCGCTTCTGCGCGAACAGCCCGCCAAGATCAGTGCCCGAATATTCGAGCCTGCCGCCATCCAGCGACACGGCAAAAGTCATCTCGGTGTCGAGCGTGGCTACGCCCAGATGTTCGAACAGCGCGCAAAGATTGGGATAGGTCTGCGGGTTGAACACGATGAAACCCGTATCGACCGCGACGCCCGACGCCATTTGCGTGTGGCTGTGCCCGCCGATCCGGTTGTCAGCTTCGAACAGCGTGACTTCGTGGTTCTGGCTTAACAGCCACGCGCACGACATACCGGCGATGCCGCTGCCCACCACCGCAATGCGCCGCGCGCGGCCGTGACCAGCCCCGATCGCAGGCGAGTTCAAAATCGCGGCCTCGCCCATCTGGATTTCGATTCCTGTTCCGGTTCGGGCAGGCAGACCCGTGATTGCCATGCCCGTCCCGCAAGACTTGGCGTTGAAAGGAGGCAAAACAAGGGCAATGCGCAACCCACACTTAGAGCGGGGTTTCTTGTGCGCGCTGTGACGGCTATCACCATGAATCGTTGCAGACTGGGGCCAAGGCTGCGCGCTCGCTTCCGCCCGACCATCCCTTATACGGACCCGACTTGCATGACTGCTACAACGACCGCTTTGGCCACTGCAATCCGCCTGGTCGAACGCGTGCCGCTGCCCGATCCGCTGACCCGCGCCGGGGTCGATTTTCTGTGCGGGATTCGCCAGCGCAGCCTGCGCGCCGGCCCCGATTTCGAAGCGCAGTTTGCAAAGGCGATGGCGTCGTTCCCGATTGCCGAGCACACC
The DNA here is from genome assembly GCF_025351285.1 of Novosphingobium sp. Lineage (GTDB taxonomy): Bacteria > Pseudomonadota > Alphaproteobacteria > Sphingomonadales > Sphingomonadaceae > Novosphingobium. The sequence continues at coordinate 668 of NZ_JANXWG010000092.1, read as the reverse complement.
AAGGCTGCCAACGAACAGCATTACGAACTGCCGCCGCGCTTCTTTGAACTCACGCTCGGTCCGCGCGCCAAATATTCGTGCTGCTATTACCCCAAGGGCACCGAAACGCTGGCCGAAGCCGAGCTTCACGCGCTCGCCGAAACGGTCGCGCACGCGGGCCTGGCCGAAGGACAGGACATACTCGAACTCGGCTGCGGCTGGGGTTCGCTCAGCCTGTACATGGCCGAAATGTTCCCCAGCGCGCGGATTACGTCGGTGTCCAACTCCGCCCCGCAGCGTGAATTCATCGCCGCGCGCGCGCGCGAACGCGGGATCACCAACCTTTCGGTAATCACCGCCGACATGAACGTGTTCGTGGCGCCGGGCACCTTCGATCGCGTGGTCTCGGTCGAGATGTTCGAGCACATGTCGAACTGGCGCGAACTGCTGGCGCGGGTGTGCGGCTGGCTGCGCCCCGAAGGACGGCTGTTTCTCCACGTGTTCAGCCACGCGCGCGAACCCTACCGCTTCGATACCACCGACCCGACCGACTGGATCGCCCAGCACTTCTTCACTGGTGGTATCATGCCCAGCGACGGGCTGGTCCACCACTTCGGCGAGACGTTCGAAGTCGAGCAGCAATGGCGCTGGAGCGGTACGCATTACCAGCGCACCGCCAACCAGTGGCT
>NZ_JANXWG010000029.1 GCF_025351285.1 Novosphingobium sp. | reverse complement strand
CAGGCCGTGGCCGACCGCATTTCGGGTTGGTTCGTGCCACTGGTCATCGCGATTGCCGTTGCCACGTTCATCATCTGGAGCCTCGTTGGCCCCGAACCACGCATCGGCCATGCGCTGCTCAACGCGATTGCCGTGCTCATCATTGCCTGTCCGTGCGCTCTCGGGCTGGCGACACCGATGTCGATCATGGTCGGCACCGGGCGCGGCGCGCAGGCCGGTGTGTTGGTCAAGAGTGCCGAGGCACTCCAAGGGTTCGAGCGCGTCGATACGCTGCTGATCGACAAGACCGGCACACTCACCGAGGGCAAGCCCAAACTCGTCGGAATCGAGACTCAAGGCGATATGCCCGATGACGACCTGCTTCGGCTCGTCGCTTCGGTCGAAGCGCGATCCGAACACCCGCTCGCCCATGCCATCGTTACCGCAGCCAAAGAGCGCGGCCTGACACTTGCCGAACCCGATGGCTTCGAGATTCAGGTCGGCGCTGGCATCAGCGCCAAGGTCGAGGGCCGCGCTGTCGTCATCGGTAACACCGCGCAGATGCAAAGCATTGGCGTCGATCCGCAGCCGCTGTTCGCTGCCTCGGAGGCGAAGCGCCGCAAAGGCGCGGGCATCATGCTCGTCGCGGTCGATGGTGCGCTTGCCGGGTTCATCGCGGTCGCCGACCCGATCCGCGCGAACGGCAAGAATTCGATCACCGCACTGCGGAAGCAAGGGCTGCGGGTCATCATGTTGACCGGTGACAATCCGACGACCGCACAGATTGTGGCCGATGCAGTCGGCGGACTCGACGGTGTTCACGCCGAACTCAAGCCCGAAGACAAAGCGCGCATCGTCGGTGAACTCAAAGCCGAGGGCGCGAAGGTCGCGATGGCAGGCGATGGGATCAACGACGCGCCCGCGCTTGCTGCCGCCGATGTCGGGCTGGCGATGGGCACCGGCACCGATGTCGCCATCGAGAGTGCCGGGATCACTCTGACCAAGGGCGATCTTGCCGCCGTTGTCCGCGCGCGAACACTCGCCAAGGCGACGATGGCGAACATCCGCCAGAACTTGTTCTTCTCGTTCGTGTTCAACGGTATCGGGGTGCCAGTGGCAGCAGGGGTTCTCTATCCGGTGACGGGCATACTGATGTCCCCGATGTTCGCGGGCGCAGCGATGGCCCTCTCATCGTTCACGGTCGTTATGAACGCGCTCCGGCTAAACCGAGTGAGACTGTGAAAGCCGCGATAGTCTATGGATGGCAATGGATTGCAAACTTGACCTTGGTTCGACCAAAGCCCAATCGCGACTGATGCCTCGCTTGCTGCGCATGTTGCTTCTATTTGGAGCCGTCATCGGACTGCTCGGACAAGAAGCCGCGTATGCTATCGGACCGTCATTCGCAATGACCGCAACTGCGTCGTCGGTCGCGTCGATGTCGCCCGAATGCGCCGAGATGATGAAACAGCAAACGCCCGACACATCACCGTGTAAGGGCCTGACGCTGGATTGCGTTGCTAAGATGGGGTGCAGCATCCCGATGGCGGTCGGAGAGTCAGCGCCTGAACCAAGGACGTTTTTCGCCGAATCGACTGTGGCTGTGGCAACGCGCTATGCTCCTCTGGCCGATCGCACCATCCTGCCGGACAAGCAGCCTCCCAAACTCCTGACCTGAGTGCATTTGTCAGCGCGCGTTTTCGTGCGCCCGAACCTTGTCAGGATCCGACCATGATTAAATCTGTGCTTGCGGCGTTGATCGCGGCAACTCCCGGCGTTGCATCAGCCGATAGCTTTACCTTCAATGCCGCGCTCGAACGAGCGGCGGCTGACGCGCCGTCGTTGCGGGGTCGCGTCGCTGGCGTCACCGCAGCACAATCTGCCGCCGTGGCGGCTGACCGGCTGCCCGATCCGACGCTAGACGTCGGCATCCAGGATTTCCCGGTGACTGGCCCCGATGCCGGACGCTTTAACCGCGACAATTTCACGATGCAGAAAATCGGTATCAGCCAGCAATTCGTAAACCCGGCAAAGCGTCATGCCCGGGCTGCGCGGGCGTCGGCGGACATCGGGATTGCCGAAGCGGGCGTGCATGTCGAAGGCCGTAGCGTTCGCCTCCAGACCGCGCTCGCGTGGATCGATCTCTACTATGCCGAACGACGCCTCGACCAATTGACGCTGCTCGATACGAGCCTCGGCGACCTGCAATCGACTGTCAGCGCCCGCCTTGCCTCGGGCAGCGCGCGGCCCAGTCAGGCGCTTGAACCCGATCAGCTCCGCGCGGCCGTAAATGATAGCCGCGCGGAACTGACCGCCAGTGTGGCAAAGGCCCGCGCGGCGCTGGCCCGTTTCACTGGTGATCCCAACCCGGAAGTCGCGGGCGCGCCGCCCGAACTTATGGTGGATCGCGCAAGACTGATCGCGGGCATCGCTGCCCTGCCATCGCTTCGAGCGATGGATGCCCAGACCGTCGCCGCCGATGCCGATACGCAGCTCGCCCGCGCGGACAAGCGCCCGGACTGGAAGGTCGGCGTCTCCTATGGTCGCCGCGAGCCTGCTTTTGGCGATCTGGTCTCGGTCGGTGTCTCGATTGACCTGCCGTTCTTCCCGAAGCGACGGCAAGACCCCAAGATTGCGGCCGCCGCCAGCGAGGCCGAGAGAGCCCGCTTCGACCGCACGGCAGCCGAACGCGAGGTGCTGGCGAGCCTCGAAGGCGATCTAGCTGACCATCTGATGCACCATCAACGGTTGGAGAATGCGCGGCAAACGCTGGTGCCGCTAACCAAGCGCCGCGCCGGACTGGATATGGCGAGTTACGCGGCTGGAAAGCTCGATCTTGGCAGCGCTCTGCTCTCATCGCTGGCGCTCGCTGAAGCCGAAATCGACGCTATCGCCCGCGAGGCGGATGTCGCGCGCGACGCGATCCGCATCAACATGACTTATGGCCCAACGACGGGCGGGGGAGACACCCAATGACCGCTGAATCGACAAATACTGTGCGCTGGCGGGCGGCTCTGCTTGGCACCCTCATCCTCGCTGGCGGCTGCGGATATTGGCTGGGCGGGCGCGGGACCGGCGATGCCACCACGCCGACTGCAAAAGAGCGCAAGATCCTCTATTATTATGATCCGATGGTGCCGCTGGAGCATTATGACAATCCCGGCGCGCTGTCCTCGATGGGGATGAAGACCCAGCCCAAATATGCCGAGGAAGGTGGCGCGCCCGGCGAAGCATTGGGGATAACGGTCAATCCCGACGCTGTGCAGAACCTGGGTGTTCGTGTCGTCGCGGCGCAAATGGGAAGTCTCGCATCCACCCTTAATGTGACGGGGAGCATCGACTTCAATCAGCGCGATGTGGCGGTGATTCAGGCTCGCTCGGGCGGGTTCGTGTCGCGCGTTTACGCCCGCGCTCCGGGCGACGTTATCCGTGCCGGTGCGCCGATTGCCGATGTGCAATCGCCCGAATGGGGCGGCGCGCAGACTGAGTTTTTGAGCGTCAAACGGCTCGCGCGTCCGGAACTCATCGCCGCCGCGCGTCAGCGATTACGCCTGTTGGGCATGTCTGGCGCCGTAATTGCCGGGGTTGAGCGCAGCGGGCGCACCAACGGCACCGTGACCATCACCTCGCCGATTTCCGGCGTGATCCAGACGCTTGATGCCCGCGCCGGGGTGGCACTAACCCAAGGGCAGACGCTGGCTCAAGTCACCGGCATCGGAACGGTTTGGCTCAATGCCGCCGTGCCCGAAGCGCAAGCCGGGAGCGTTCGCGTCGGCCAAAGCGCGAGCGCAAGCCTCACCGCCTTTCCCGGCGAGACGTTCGGCGGACGGATCATTGCCGTGCTGCCGACCGCGCAGGCCGACAGC
>NZ_JANXWG010000033.1 GCF_025351285.1 Novosphingobium sp. | reverse complement strand
GCGCTCGGCATCCTCGCCGTTCATCTCGCGTCGTGATCCCGCCGCACCTATCTTGTGCTGTGGCTCAAGCGGGATGCCTTGGGCTTCCAATGTCCGATGATCGACCCGCGCCTCAAGGCCAAGCTCGGCCATGCGGGTGTTTACATGGTCGGCCCAGCTCTCCCGCCATGCTCCAAGAAGCTCTTTACTATTCCAGTCGCGCTCCTTTTGACCAAAGCCATCTGGGCCAACCTCCCGCATCGACAGCATGACATGGGCGTGGGGCTTGGGACTGCCATCGGCGGCCTTGTCCCAATGGACATTGAGGTCGGCGATCATGCCGCGCGCGACGAACTCGCGGGCGACAAAATCACGCGCCAATGCGATGCCGTCAGCCTCGTTCATCTCCCGTGGAATCGCAAACTCGACATCGCGGGCAAGCTGCGCGTCCTTCCTAACCTCGCCCGCCTCAACCGCATTCCAAAGCGTCTCGCGGTCAGCGAGCCGTTCCGGCGCACCCTCGGGTAACATGATCTCGGAATGAACGACACCGGCCTTGTTGGTAAAGTCATGGTCGCGGCCAAGGCGTTCGTCGGTCAGGCGTTCGGCAGCGCGGTAGGCAGCCGATGCAACCGCGCTCGACCCATTGGCGCGACTGACAACTTTGGCAGAGAAATGGTAGATCGCCATGACGAACGAAAGTCTCTCACTTTCAAGCGACGTTGGCAACAACGTATAAGCGCGCACTCAAAATTGTCTTCGTCACTTTTGGCGTGACTTGCTTCGCTTTTGGAATGGCGCAGTTGTCGGAGACGCGGTTTGCGCTTACGCTGCATCTATTGATGCCAGTAATCGGAGGTGCGCTATGCGTAAAGTCCGGGATTATGATGCTGAACTGAAAGCGCTCAGCGACAAGGCGCGGCTGATTAAGGCCCGCAAAGTCGAGCAGCTTGGCGCGCTTGTAACTGCCACAGGTGCCGACATGCTCGACGCGGCAACGCTCGCCGGGGTGCTGCTCGATGCCTTGGAATCAAGCGATGAAAAGGCGAAGGAGGCATGGGCGTCGAAAGGCGCTGCCTTCTTTCAACGGCGGGCGCGAAAGACTGTTGGCCGCGTTGGTAACAAGCGAACGGGCGTTGGCGAAGAACGCGGCGGCGAGGCGACGCGCTGAATCAGGACAACGACGATTTGATACACGGGAGTGGGTGGTGGAGCGACGCGAGCGGACAAGGCACCTGATTGAACTGGGCGGTCTCGTCCAGAAATCAGGCTTGGTCGAACTCGCGAGCGATGATCGCGCCACGCTTTACGGCGCGATGCTCGATCTTGCCGGTCGCGCCGGGGATGATGACGGCGCGACCGCGCTGGCGCTGTGGAAACGCCGGGGCAAACGCGCGTTCGATGCCGAAGCTGCGGATGCCGCGTTGTCGGCTGACGCTCCAGCCAAGGAGGATTGATCGGTGAAGGATCGGCTCCTCGGGTGCGCGTTGATGCTGTTCGCCGGAGTGCTGCTCATCGCATGGTGGCTACCGAAGACGCACACCTCATTCTGGTCGATCCTGATTGGTGGCCTTGCCCTGTGGATCGGGGGCATTTACCTCAAGGTGCGGCTCGCCCGCCCCGATACCACGCTTGGTTCGGCGCAGTTCGGATCGCGCGCCGATGTCAACGCGCTCGCGAAGAACAAGGGCGATCTGCTGATCGGGCGTGATACCTTTGGCCGGATGCTTCGGTATGACGGCCCTGCCCATCTCATCACCATTGCCCCGACGCGCTCGGGCAAGGGTGTCGGAACGATCATTCCCAATCTGCTCACCGCCAATCGGTCGGTGGTCTGCATTGACCCGAAGGGTGAGAATGCCCGTGTGACACTACGCCAGCGGGAAGCGTTCGGGCCGGTTTATTGCCTCGATCCGTTCGCAATCTCGGGACGGGCAACGGAACGCTATAATCCGCTCGACCAATTGCAAGCAGACAGCCTCGATCTGGCCGAAGATGCGATGACGCTCGCCGATGCGCTGGTGTTCGACGAAAATGAAACCGAAGCGCATTGGAACGAAGAGGCCAAAGCCCTGATCTCGGGCATCATCCTTTATGTCATCTGCCATGACGATGCTGCGCACCGGAATCTGACCAGTGTTCGGGAATATCTGACGCTGGCCCCTGACGACTTCGCCGCACTGCTAACGGTGATGCAGGCGAGCGAAGGTGCTGGCGGATTGATAGCGCGCGCCGCCAATCGCTACCTGAGCAAATCGCACCGCGAGGCGGCGGGCGTGCTGTCGGGTGCGCAGCGGCACACCCATTTTCTCGATAGCCCGCGCATCGCAGCTGTGGTGGGCGGGTCGGACTTCGCGTTTGCCGATCTCAAGAACGAAGTGGCGACGGTGTTCCTGATCCTCCCGCCTGACCGGCTCGATACCTATGCGCGGTGGCTGCGTCTTCTGCTCGCGCAGTCGATCAACGAAATGGCGCGGTCGTCCGCCAAGCCGCCGCGCCCGGTGCTGTTCCTGCTCGATGAATTTGCCGCGCTCGGGCGGCTGCAACCCGTCGAGCGCGCAATGGGCCTAATGGCCGGATACGGCCTGCAACTCTGGCCGATCTTGCAGGACATTCACCAGTTACGCAGCCTCTATGGGAAGAACGCCGGGACGTTCCTTTCCAATGCCGGTGTCCTTCAAGCCTTCGGGGTCAATGACTTTGACACCGCCGATATGCTCTCAAAGACGATGGGACGCGAAACCATCACCTACGAAACCGGCGGACAGAGCGAACGGGACGTGATCGTCAAAGACCCAGAACGATCCGTGAGCAAAACCCAACACCTCGCCACCCGTAATCTGATGGACCCGAACGAGATCATGAAGCTCGCGCCGGACACGCTGCTGCTCATGCGCGTCGGCGAAAGCCCGCTGATCGTAAAGAAATTGAAATATTACGCCGACAACGACTTTGTGGGGATGTTTGATGATGCGTGATGCGCATGGCGGCAATCGACAAGATTGCGGACATTCGTTCAAGAGAATCAGTGTCTTGAAACCCGCCGTTCGTTAATCGCCGGTCGAGCTAAAGACCTCTGGAAGTAGCGCGATTCCAGCCGACAGCGGCGTGACGTTGCGTGCATTTCCGATGCTAACTAGTCCCGCCTTGGCCATCGCACCTAACAATGTGCGGCCAAGCTCGCCGCCAAGATGTTCGCATCGCTCGCTCCAATCGAGACAAGAGCGCCCGTGGTGCTGCCCTGCCGCCACTGATATACCGAGATGGGTTGAAGCCCATGCCGCCCCATTGGCAGTCATCACCCATCCCCTTGCCGACGCTGCTATAGAGTCCAGTTCGGTCAGATAAGCGAACAAACGCACCCCCGCCGTTCCAGCTAAATGCCCATAACATGTGCGCGCAAAGCGAAGCTGTTCATCGCGCGGACCAGGGCGACGTTTCGGCGCAGCGTGTGCCGATAAGACCTGCAATGCTTCAATCGCCTGCGCCACATCAGGTCCGGCAAGGCGGACATAGCGATGACGCCCCTGCTTCACTTCGCTGATCAAGCTGCCGGCGCGCAACCGGGTGAGATGGGCGCTCGCAGTTGATGCGCCCACGCCGGCCATCGCAGCAAGTTCGCTGGGCGTCCAAGCCCGTCCGTCCATCAATGCACTTAGCATCCGTGCACGCGCCGGATCGCCCATCAGCGCAGCGACTTCGGCAATGTCGGGGCCTTCAAACATAGTTTGATAGTGAACGAAGCATTTTCTCTATGCAAGCCGCTACAGCAGCATCCAGGGAGATGATGATGAACCGCAGAACATTCATGGCCGCAACGGTGGCCGCTGGAGGCATGGTTATGACAGGCAAGGCACAAGCGCGACAAAGGCGCGTGCGATTTGGCGATGTGGTAGGGTCGCCGCGCTTGCACATTCGCAATCTACGCAATCACGGGGCGCCGCCAGTGCTCTATGTGCACGGCGCAACATTTCCCTCGGCACTGTCAGTCGGCTATCGTTTTGCCGATGGCGGCTCATGGGAAGGCGCGCTGCATCGCGCCGGGTTCGACCCATGGGCGTTCGATTTCGAGGGCTTTGGCGGATCAGATCGGCCTCCGGCGTTTGCCGCAGCGGCTGACGCGTCGCCGATCCCCTTGCGAGCAGTGGATGCGGCTCAACAAATTGCGCGTGCCGTCCGCCATGTGCTGGCCGCCACAGGTGCAGCCCGGCTTTCCATCATATCGCACAGCTGGGGCACGATCCCGGCGTCGCGCTTTGCCTGCGATCATCCAGAATTAGTCGACCGGCTGGTGCTGTTTGGACCCATCTTGCCGCGTCAACCAAGCGGCGCTGCGCCCGGCAACAACTTGCCCGCAAGTGGCGCTGGCATCCCGGCCTGGCGCTTGCTGACTGTCGCCGAACAGCGTGCGCGTTTCATCAATGATACGCCTCCGGGCCATGCCAATGTGCTTGCCGAGCCCGACCTTGCGCAATGGGGACCTGCATGGCTGGCTACCGATCCTGACGCCGCATCGCGCATGCCCCCTGCGGTTAAGGTTCCGACCGGGCCGCAAGCTGACATATTGGCGAGCTGGGGCGGCGGTGACCTCTACGATCCACGCCTGCTCCGTTGCCCGACATTGCTTGTTCGGGGCGAATGGGACAGCCTGTCGACCGCTGCGGACGCCGAGCGGTTGCGAACCCGTATTGCCGGGCCATTTCGCGAAGCCGTCATCTTGGAAAGCGGTCACCTTGCGCACATCGAAACCAACCGCACTCTGCTGTGGTCTGCGATCAATACCTTCCTGCGCGAAGGATTGAGGCGATGATCGCAGTCATATTCGAAGTGCAGCCAACCGACGAAGGCAAGCCCATTTATCTCGATCTTGCCCAAAGCCTGCGCAGCGAACTTGACGAAATGGAGGGATTTGTCTCGATCGAACGGTTTGAGAGCCTGTCAACGCCAGGCAAGCTATTGTCATTGTCAATCTGGGAGGATGAGGCTGCTTTGACCCGCTGGCGGGCACATTGTGGCCATCAGACCGCGCAAGGATCAGGCAGACAAGGGGTGTTTTTTGACTACCGGCTGCGCGTTGCGTCCATCATCCGTGACTATGGACTGCACAACCGCGCAGAAGCGCCAAATGATCGCGCGTGGCGGTAAGCGAGCATAGAAACCCGCCTGTCAGCTCCCCCCAACAAACCGGTCGCAGCTATCTCCCGAATAAAGCGGGGCGGCAAAGCCGCCCCGCCGAGTTGTCATTCGTCGGGCCGCTCGCCGGGCTCAAAGTCGCCCGCATTGCGCCGGGCTTTGGCGAGGATCGCGAAACTGTCGACGATCAGGTCGACCGAGTAGTTGGTTCGGCCATCAGCCTTATAGCTCGATTGACCGATGCTCCCGGTGACGCGGACGAGATCGCCAATGTCGGCCTTGGCGAGCTTGTCGCGCAATTCGCCGAAAAAGGTGAGCCGGTTCCAGCGGGCATTGGATTTCCAGCTGTGCCCATCAAAGCGGTTGTAGTTGGCGGCAACTGAAATGTGGGTGACCTTCTTGTCGGCGTCGATCTTGCCGATGCGCCCGATGATGTGAAATTCTGTAATATCCTTCACGAGACTTCTCCTGATTGAGCGTCAGGCGAAATGTCCTGACGGACATGACAGGGCCGCGCCCCGCCTGCGCGCAAGCCAAAAAACGGAGGCTCCATTCATGGAAACCGTAGGCGTGAAACGTCGGTTTTTTGCTTGCGCGCATCAAGGCGGTGCAAGCGGCCAATTTCCGTCAATCAAGGACAGAAGCTGATACGCGGTTGGGTTTTCAGTGCAGAATGCGGTTTGGATATTTGGGGCTGGCAGGCCGATGCTGTCAGACGCTCCAGTCCTCCACCTTGAGGATGTCGATCATCGAAAGTGCCTGATCGGCGCTGACGAGCGTGGCATCAATCGCCAGTGCATGGGCCGCAATCATCAAATCGAGCGGCGCGATAGTGACGCCCTTGGCTTCGAGCGCGGCACGCAGGGTTCCGTAATGCGGCGCGATGGCATCGCTCCAGGGCAGAATATCGGTATAACGCAGAAACTCGCGCACCAGCTTGGCAAGTGCCGTCGCCTGCGGGCGCTTCGCCAGACCGTAGTGCATCTCGCCAGCCGTGACCGAGGAAATTGCCAGTGCCGAAAGCGGCACCGATGCGGCGCGAGCGCAAACCGGCTCCCGCTGCCGCAGGATCGCGCTGGCCGCATTGGTGTCGAGCAAATAGCGTATCGTCACGCTTCTTCCCACCCCTCGAAGGGATCGCGATCCTGCGGCGCTGTCCGCCTCTCATCTTCGCCGAGAAAATCTCCGGGGATGTCAGCTTTCAGCTTTCGCGCAAACGCGAAAAACTCTGCAAGGCTCTCTGGCTTGCGCGACAGGATGACATCGCCGGTCTGCTCATCGCGCCGGATACTCACTTCGCTACCCTCAAAGCGGTAGCTGAGCGGCAGGCGCACGGCTTGGCTTTTGCCGTTCTGAAATAGCTTGGCGGTTTGACCCATGACGGAGACTCCTCAATATAGACTTTAATCTATCACAAATTGATGATTGGTGAAAGGCAAAATCGCGCGCCACTCCATTTCCCGAAGCGGCGCGGCGGCAAAAAGCCGCCGCGCCGCTGGCGGTCCGATGGCGAAGGTATCGGGCTTGGCCCGTCCGAACGGACGGGCCTCGAAATTGCGGGATGGGTCATTGGGCAATCGTCAAAACATCTCGATCTGGTCGCGCATCGGATTCCAGAATCCGATGTCGAGCGGGCGCTGTGCTCGGCGGGGCTGCATCGGCTGATTGGCCAGCCAGCCAAGCCGCTCCCCCATGCTGACGGGCGCAACACCCGCCATCATGATCTGGGCGGGGTCGGGCGGCGTGATCTGCGGTAACGTCTTGCGCTTGGCCATTGTCTGCACCCGCTCAATATTCTTGCGCCAGCATGATGGTCAGCACCCGCCGCGTGACGGCGGGGTTGGCCGGGTCGTCGCTGCCGAACCGCAAATCGCGGTCGTAATAGTCCAGCTTCCAGAACACCCGTTCGCGCTCGTCGTCGCGCGCCCTCGGGCGTTCGGTCGTCCAACGGCCATCGGCAAGCTGATAGACGGCCCCGAAATCGCGCTCGCCGTGCGGGTCGCTGTCCTCGTCGAAGGCGTCATAAGTTTCGATCAGTTCGCGGACGCGGGACTGGTCGGCATCAAGCAGCGAGCGGAACCCGACTGTCACAAAAGCGGTGCAGGCCAGCCCCATCGCCTGCCGCGCCCGATCATTCAATCGGGCAATCAGCGCCGTCCGCTCGCACTGGCTCGCAAGGGTCGCGCTCATTGCACCCGCCCCCTGCGGCTTTCGCAAATCAGGATCAGCGCCCCGAAATCCTCGCGCTCGCCAAGCCGGTCGGCGATCCGCCGCACACACTCCAACGGCAACCCGTTCTCGTTCGCCACGTCGCGCAGATAATCGTCGCGGGTCTCGGCCCCGCACTCCCGATACATCAACTGCAAATCACACATTTCCTGCCTCCTCATAGGCTGAAAGCCGCATCGCTCTGCGACCTGCGGCTCTGCCTTCCGGCGAGGATGGGAGGGGGAGGGAAAGCTGAATCGCCGCCCTGGCGCGGGCCAGCGGGCGCGCAGCGACCGCCACTCGGGGGCGGCTATTCTGCTTTGGGAACGAGAGGGCAAAGCCCTTGGCGTTCCCACACCATCAGGAAACGGAGGCGATCAGCCTCCCTCAACCGCACCGCGGCACCAAAAACGGCACCCTTGCACGGCGCGACGTCGGCGGATGGTGTGCGCGCGCAACTGTGCGCCAGCGCCCATCCGACAAGGAGAGAGGCAAGAGCGCCAGCGGGTCAGCTCAGGGAAGCCGCACCCTCAAGGAGCGAAGCGGGAAAGAGTGCGACCTTGGAATTTCCCGCTCAACTTCCCACGCTCCTGATCGTCACCGGAACGGCCAAGACTCTAGGCTTGGTTCGCGTAAGCGAATAGAGCAGGTTGCCGCACGGCAGCGCACTCGGTTCTGAACCTCCGCTTACCAGAAAATCGAGGATATGGTTTGTCTGAAAATGCAAACCGTGCCAAAGATTTAAGCAACAAATACGGAAGACTCTATTAGTGTTTACGCAGCTTCACGCACATTATCATGCCCATAAGCTAACTCTGGCAGGCACCGACGACGAAGCGTTTACACGTTCGCTCACTTCGGCGCGGGTTGAAATGAATCCACATCAAGTTGATGCGGCACTTTTCGCCCTCAAGTCTCCGCTTTCCAAGGGCGTCCTACTCGCCGATGAAGTTGGATTAGGGAAAACGATTGAAGCGGGCCTAGTCATTTCCCAAAGATGGGCCGAGCATAAGCGCCGGATCATCCTGATTGTCCCCGCCTCACTACGGAAACAGTGGCAACAGGAGCTATTTGAAAAATTTTCCCTTCGCAGCACCATCATTGAGGCCGCGACCTATAAGGCGATGAAAAAGGACAAGGTCGCCCGCCCGTTTGAGTCCGCAGATGGCATTGTCATCTCATCCTATGAATTTGCCGCCCGCAAGGCTGATGAACTGCGCGCCGCGCAATGGGATCTCGTGGTCTTCGACGAAGCCCACCGCTTACGCAATGTGTATAAGAAGGGCGGCTCCCAGCGCGCCAAGGAACTGAAAGCCGCGCTGCAAGACCCGTTCAAAATCCTGCTGACGGCAACGCCGTTACAAAATTCGCTCATGGAACTCTACGGCATCGTCTCGGTGATCGACGACGAGCATTTCGGCGGCGAAAATGCGTTCAAGGCCCAGTATGCGGGCGCTTCGGCCAATACCAGCGCGCTAGACGTGCTGAAAGAACGGCTGGCTCCGATCTGTCACCAGACGCTGCGCAAACAGGTGCAAAAGGCGGGACATATCAATTTCAAGCGGCGCAATGCCCGCACCTTCACCTTTGATCCTTCAGCCGACGAACTCACACTCTACAATAGCCTGTCGGCATTCTTGCAGCGCAAGGACAGCATTTCCTATGGCGACAAGGCCAACCAGCTTGTCGTTCTGCAAGTTCGCAAAATCCTCGGCTCATCGACCTTCGCCGTTGCCAGCTATCTCGACAAATTGATCGAACGGCTGCGGCGCAAGGAACGCGCGACGTTGGACATTACGGATGACGTGGAGGACATCGAAACGACGTTTGAAGAGGCCGATGTCGATGACGAGGCCGATAAGGCCGAATCCATTGATCCAGTGAAGCTGGCGGCGGAAATCGCCGAACTGGAAACCTATCTTGCGCTGGCCCGCTCGATCGGGAGCAATGCCAAGGGCGAAGTGCTGCTGCACCAACTGCCAACGGTGCTTGATGAAATCGCCAACAAGGGCGGCAAACGCAAAGCGGTGATCTTCACCGAAAGCGTCCGCACTCAAACCTATCTGAACGAGCTGCTCGGCAGGCATGGCTATGCAGGACAGATAGTCTTGATGAATGGCTCCAATGCTGACCCTGCCAGCAAGGAAGTTTATGCGGCTTGGAAGGAGCGCCACAAGGGAACCGACAAGATTTCCGGCTCGAAGTCGGCCGATATGAAGGCAGCGATTGTCGAGGCGTTCAAGGGTGATGACAAGGCCATTTTGATCGCTACCGAAAGCGGCGCGGAAGGCATCAACCTTCAGTTCTGCTCGCTAATCGTCAACTATGATCTGCCGTGGAATCCGCAGCGCGTCGAACAGCGTATCGGGCGTTGTCACCGCTACGGACAGTTGATCGACGTCACCGTGGTCAACATGCTCAATCTCAAAAACCAGACAGAGCAACGCATTCACGATCTGCTCGCCCATAAATTCCACTTGTTCGAGGGAGTGTTCGGCGCGAGCGACGAAGTTCTCGGCGCACTGGTCAGCGGCTTGGATTTTGAACGCGAAGTGCTGCGCATCGTGCAGGACTGCCGCACCCCCGAACAGGCGGAGTTTGAATTTGATGCCCTCAAATCCTCAATCGAGGATAAGATTGACGCCGATATGGAAGAGGCCCGCGCCAAGGTGCTGGGTGCGCTCGATAGCGAAGTGATTGCAAAGCTGCATCACCGCGAGGCGGAACTGGCAACCAGCGTGCCAGAATTCCGGCAAAGGCTCCTGACCATCGCCAAAGCGGAATTGCCCGGTGCGGCGTTTCCCGCGCCAGACAGCCAGCGGTTCGATCTAAATGGACTCACGTTCACGACCGAGTGGCCGATTGCCGATGACAATGATTGGCAATTCTTGCGCGTGTCGGATGGCCTGGGGTTGGAAATCGTCGAAGCCGCCAAAGCGCGCGATCATGCGAGCCAATCCGCCGCACTGACATTCCGGCCCGATGATTTTCCCTATGCGGGGCAAATGGGTGCGGTGAAGGATTTGGCCGGGCAGTCCGGCTGGCTGCGGGTGTTCCGGGCAGTGATGCCCACGCCCGATGCCCTGCGCGAAGAATTGCTGATTGCCTGTAGCAGCGATGCCGGGGCGCTCATTTCGGGCGAAGTGGCAGACAAGATGTTCATGGTTCCCGCCAAGAGAACGCCGTCACCCGCGCTGACCGCGCCCGATGAAGCATCGCTCAAAGCTATCGAACATACGCAGTTCGCGGCCTTTTCCGACAAGATCAAGAATGAGAATTTTGCGTGGATTCAGGCCGAAGAAGACCGGCTGGATCGCTACGCAGCGGATATTGAAATCGAACTTGATGCCCAGATTGATGCGCTGGAAACCGAGGTCAAG
>NZ_JANXWG010000022.1 GCF_025351285.1 Novosphingobium sp. | reverse complement strand
CTTGTCCGTGTCGAAGCCGAACGGTGCGCTGGTCGAACTATGCACCGTCACCGATTTGTTGTGCTGGCGATCGTCAACATTCACTTCAACCCAGATGCCGTAGCTGGTCGAGTTGGCGCAGATTTTCAGGGCGTTTTGTTCCGTGTCGAGCCGCACTCTTTCGTCGCCGGTTGCCTGATCCCGACGCTGCTTAACGGATTGGCGCAGTTCGATAACCCGCTTGAAAAAATCGGCGGTGTTCGGGCTAACATGGTATTGCGGATTTCCGGCAATATCGATCGGCTCCAATCCCGATTGCACCGGCCCAGGCATGAACGAAATCGCCTCGATTATCTCAGGAGCCTTGCCGGTTAGCAGCTTGGCGGCGATGCAATCCGCCAACGTGAACCATTGCGGGGTTTCAGCAGTCAGATAGTTTAAGCCGATGGTCCTTTGGGCCTCACCCGAATAGGCGGCACGGACCGGGAAAATGTCACCATCGGGCTGGACGCGAACCAGCGTCGCCAGTTGCCGCCATGTTGCCTGCGATTGCAGGGAAGCCAAATCGGTCCGGGCCAAAAAATCCCGCGTTTCCGATGTGGTATCTTGCCATGTCATGCCATCGGCAACAACGAACCGCCACAGTCCCATCAGCGTGCAAACGGTCGGATACATTGACAGGAAATCGCACAATATCACTTGCCGAATTTCGCGGCGAATGCGGACCTCGGAACGTCCCCCAAAATAGGTGCCGATAATCTTGGCGATCATGCCCGGCGGGAAGTCAGGCTGCGTGTCGCGCCAACACACGATTCCCATTTCGCGGATATAGCCCTTGCCTATCCCCGCTTCGCTATAGATTTTTTCGGGCGTGGACTCGGTGAGTTTAAGGGCGTCAAACCGATCGATCAAATCCGCGTAGCATTCCCAAGTGGCCTGCACGTCGCGCACGGCATAGCGCACCATCTCATCGGTGATCGGACCGTCAAAGTGGTTGAAATTTAACTTTGGATTTGGAACCTGCAGAAACTTAGACAAGCTGGCCAATGAGAAACCCTTGGCAAACAGCGCACTGGCGAGGGTTTTGACGTCGATGAAATGGCCGCGCCTGACACCCGTTTTAATCCCGCGATTGCGTTGCCCCCGGCTGTCGCGCTGCCCCATAGTTGCGGCAAAGGAAATGAGCGCCGCCTTTCGCGACATATGCTTGACGCGAATGTTCGGGTAAATTTTTTGCTGCGACAGCTTGAATGTGAAGCCCCCGCGCATGGCGTTCGCTTCGTCGTCTTCCCGCGTCCGCGCGGTGCCATGCTTGAATGCCAGTCGCGAAATGTCGAACGGTAGATTGAACCCGATGATGGTGGCACGCATTTGCCAAGCGCATTTGAAAAACACGTCATCAATGAACCCTTCACGGGTGCGCAATGACAAACCGTGGGTATCGGCATGGGTTTGCAGCACGCCAATTTCATCGGTGCTTACGCCATCGGGATCATAGAAAATCCCGGCATCCCTGATTTCGCCCGCCTTTCGCAACTGATATGTGCCAAATCGCAAAGCTTGCGCGGCGTCAGTGGTCGTTTCCGTGTCGAAAGCCAGCGACCACGGCGACGCTGGCAACGGGGATTTCCGCTTGGATTTTGGCTTTGCTTCGCCGGTATCCTTCAAATCCCTCCAAGTCGGCGCGACATAGGCGCGGATAGCAATCGACAAATCGTCGGTGATGGGCGGTGCTGATTGCGAGCTAGTCATGCGGACTTCCCTTCGGTGCCAGTGGAGCGGGCAATGAGCGCCAGGCCGAACTCGGACAGCTTGGCAAAAATAATGGTGAGCATGTCGGCAAGGCCGAGAAGGAAATGCCCGACGCTGGCGAGGAATGGGTCGGCGTCGTGATCGAACGCGGGATGGCCTCGCTGTTCGTCGCTCAAAACGCGGTGACAATTGCGGCACACGAGAACGGTGGTTTCGTCGCGTCCATGGTCGGCAGGGTGGTGCTGCTCGATACATTGCCAGCGACCTTCGCCGCACGTTCCGCAGCGCGGCTCATTCGTGCCAAGCTTTTCGAGACGCTTTTGCTTGCGGCGCTCTGCCGCCAATTCCTTGTCAGTCATGTAATTCTCCCTTTCAGATTATGAGTTTGTAGATTTCGAGAAAATGCTCGTCGCCCGCCGCGGCGATGCGATGGAGTTCGTTAGGGTTGGTTTCGAGAGGATGGGCCTTGCCCTTGGCGTCGATCACCGACAGCCCTTCGAATTCAATCAAAGGGCTTGCGTCGCCCGAAGGTAGATAGGCTCGCACGGCTGCGAGGTGGCGACTGTTCAATGATGCCTGATCGAAGTCGCGCAGCCGAATTTCACGTGCTTCGCCATTCGAATAGACAAGCATGTCGCGGGGGCGATTGTCGGTGATTTTGAGGTTACGGCCCCGGCCTTGGACCTGCACATTTTGGGCCAGGAACCGGCGAAAGCGTTCGGGCGCTATGCCAACAGATTTCGCCGCCGCGTCCCGGTTGCCGGATTTCCGCAGTTCGCGAAGGGCATCTTCTAGGCGGGGATCGGACGCGGTTGGACGCGGTTTGATTGGCGCTTCACTTGACCTGGCATGACCGCGAGCTTGGGATCGGCTGAGGCCACGGGACGCAGCATTGGCGACGCGGCGGGTGTATTCGGTGCGAAAATCGCGTTGGCGTGCCACGGTCTGACCTTTGAACACTCCCGGCACCGTGCCGGGGAATGTGCAAAGGGTCGGGAACGCCGCGTGATTCGGCGAATCCTCTTTTGCTCACCAGTCGCGATTTTAGTAAATTGAATTAAATAGCAATTCTCCGAACGCCGCATATCGCAACAATTCGCTTTGCAAGATTTTGATCGCTCAAACCATTTCCTCGAATTTCTGATTTTCCGATCTTATCACGAACCATTTTACAGGAGATTTTTCGGGGCAAATTGGAAAATTCGGGGTTTTCTAAATCTAATTCTTTAATTGCGCGATCAATTGCCGATTTTGAACCTTTGTCGGGAACCGGGGGAGCGGCCATGGTAGTGGCGTGGGGATCATAAACGCGAACATTGGAATATAATTTGCCTTCCGATTGCACGGTCGATTGTGCCCAATTGGTTTCAGCAAAATCAAAAAAATCAGAGGCAATTTCTGCAGGGTAATGGCTTTTTGAGGGGCGCTGGCGGATGCCCAATGCTACAAGATCGGAATTGAATAGGGCGTCCAAAAGGCAATCTTGCATTTCTGAAATGAGAGCGTCGCGGCTTCGCTTGGCGGACATTGCCGCGTTGAAAGTTTCTAGCATAGCCATAACTACGTTCCGAGCGGCAGCGGGTTGCGCCGAGCTTTCGAGCGTTTCGGGAAATCCTTTTGCGTCTGCAAATGCGGTGCGTTGTTCAGGCGTGGCGAATGTCTCCCATGCTTCGTTAATGGGCACGGCATTGTCATAAAGGTCAAGTTTGGATTTTTGCGCCATTTGTCCCAATTCAAGTAATAAATTCAGCAAATTAACCTTCAAATTTCTAGAAAATATAGCGGCTATTTGTTATCATACCGTATGCTCGAAAACGCCGAATTTGCCGCCGCCACGCACGACGAATGGGCACTTCGCTCCGAATTTTGGCTTGCCGAAAGCGGGAAATTGCAGCGCAAGCGGCGGTTGCGTGACCGCAACTCCAATCCCCTGATATTGACCGGGCACGGAACCAACTTGCGGATCGAAGGCGGAGCGCTGGTCATTCGGCAAGGCTTTACGCACTACCCCCAGCAACGGGAACAGCACCGCTTTTTTCGCGGCGAACTCACGTTGCCGCCCGCCATCATCCTTTTGGACGGCTCCGGCTCGCTTTCCTTTGACGTGCTGAATTGGCTTTGTGAGCAAGGCGTAGCGTTGGCTCGGATCACTGGCGATGGCGGGTTTGCCGTCATGGCGTCGGGCGCTGGCTTTAGCGCCAACTCCGACAAGCTGCGCTGGCAATTCGACATGCAGCGCGACAGCGTCAAGCGGATCGATTTTGCTCGCGATTTGATCGCCCGGAAATTGGAAAACAGTAAGGCCACATTGCAAAGCCAGTTTCCCGATAGCGAGGCGGGCGCAAAGGCGGTTGCAAAGGCGGGCGATGCCATTGCACGGCTCAAGGCTGGCGGCTTTGCCGATATGAACGAAATCCGCTCAATCGAGGGCGAAGCGGCGGGAGCCTATTGGCGTGCCTGGGTCGGAATCGAAATGCGCTGGACCGCGCAGACCCGTTACCCGGTGCCGGACGATTGGCATCGTTATCGTTCGCGCAGTTCCGTCCTTACCGGGCACAAAAAGAAGAACCGCAAGGCGTCGCATCCGATCAACGCCATGCTCAATTATGCCTATGCGGTCAGGGCGGCGCAGTTGCAGATTCAGGCCGTCGCTGATGGCTTCGATCCCAACGCCGGGATCATGCACCATTACCGCGACGATTTCCCAGCTTACGTTTACGACCTCATTGAGCCGGAGCGGCCCAAGGTGGATGCGACAATCTTAACCTTTGCTCGGAGCCGCACTTTTTCAGGGGCGGATTTCATTCTCCGCAAAGATGGGGCTTGTCGGTTGTCACCGCAGTTGGGGCGGGTGGTGGCGGGATTAATTGGACACCGGCCACGCTGTTAAAGGTTTATCCGAACAACTACCTAGAAAGATTCCATTCATATGAGGTCGTCAATGACCCAGTGGGATACCACACAGGACGCATTTCGCCTTTAACCGAATCTTCACACCAACCATCTCCAGCGAGAACCTCGTACTTGCGATTTCCGTCAATTAAGTCGTAAGCAAACATGATATGTTCGCCTCGTATCTCGATGGATATTGGGCTTTTCGATTGTCCATTCTGTAACGATCCAAAGAGATATCCGTTGCCGTTATTATCAAGTTTAGACGGATTTAACCTGAGAATAAGGTGTTCATCTATTCCACCAGTTCTATCTTTTCCATCGCTATTTAAATCATAATGCCGATATTTGAAGCTAAGTATTTCTTCTTTGTCCTGACTGCCCAAAAATCTTGCACATGTCGCTGTCTGCGGGAGCACTGATTGCGAATGAGCGACTCCACCTTGTAGCAACGCGGCGATCAAAGAAAGTTGAGAAAGCTTAATGATTTGAGGAACTAAGTGCATAATCCAACCCCCAAAAAATGCAGATGATACCAAATCTACCGTCCACTATCATGACTCTTCGGCAGGCACTTTGCCAGCACTTTAGTAGTTTTTGGAAGTTGGTGTGGTCATAATTCCATTTTCCGGTGCCTATCACTATACCCCCCTTGCCCGCCGGAGGCCCCTTCCCCTTCTCCCTAAGCCCCGAACCCACCATCGATCGTCTGCATCGACCCGGTGATCATCGCCCCATGCGGGCCCGCCAGGAACGCCGCGAGTTCGGCGATCTCCGCGCCGTGGGCGTGGCGTTTGATGGCCATGAAGCCGTGCATGAATTCGGCCATCGGGCCATCGGCGGGGTTCATGTCGCTGTCGGTGGGTCCGGGCTGGATCGCGTTGATGGTGATGCCGCGCGCGCCGAAATCGCGGGCGAGGCCGCGGACCATGCCCTGGATGGCGGATTTGGTCATGGCGTAGGCGGCGCCGCCGGCAAAGGGCATGCGGTCGCCATTGGTGGAGCCGATCACCACCATCCGGCCATCAGCGTTCATCTGGCGCGCGGCTTCGACGGCGGCGTGGTAGGGGGCGCGGACGTTGATGTCGATCATGCGGTCGATCGCGTCGGGGTCGAGCGTCAGCGGGTCGCCCATCACCAGCGTGCCGGCGTTGATGGCGAGAATGTCGAGCGGCCCTTGCGCGGCGACAGTGGCGATCAGCGCGTCGCGGTTGGCGCTGTCGGCCTGGATGGCTTGCGCGCCGGTTTCCTTGGCCAGCGCCTGCGCAGCGTCCTGCGATCCGGCGTAAGTGAAGGCGACGCGGCCGCCGCCGCTGGCAAAGCGGCGCACCAGCGCGGCGCCGATGCCGCGGCTGCCGCCGAGGACGAGAATGGTCTTGCCGGTAAAGTCGGTCATGGGGGTTCTCCTGGCTGTGGGGCGCGGGCGTTGCGTCCGGGCTCGATGGTTGGAAGATGAACTCGCCGCACGGTTCGAACCAGCCGGATAAACTCGAAGCCGACGGTCGAGATTTTCGAACGAATGCCCGGCGGTCGGGTAGTGCGTCCGGCTTGCGACAGCTCTGACACACATTGTTGCAAGGTTGCTGGACGAACGTAAGGCGCGCGTCAGTCGCTCGCCGCATTGCTCGGCTCGTGGACCGGCGGGGCGGTCGCCGGTGGATCACGTACGCGCGATCATCGGCATTACCATGCCCTTGCAAGGTCTTGCGACAACAAGCGAAAGGGCGCGCCTTCATGGTACATCGTTCAAACCGGGCCTTGCGGCCCGCCGGCTTCGTGCGTCCTGCGTTCCTGGGGGCGGCGAGCGTGCTGGCGCTTTGCGCGGCGCCCGCCTGGGCGCAGTGCGTGCCCGACAGCAGCGGGGACAACGTGACCTGTTCGGGCACCTCGCCCGCTTATTCGAACACCGCCGCCGGGGTGACGCTGAATGCGCAGAGCGGCGGCACCGTCACCGGGCCGGTGGTGCTGGGTGATGGCGCCAATGTCGGCAACGCCGGCACCGTCAACGGCCCGGCCGGCAGTCCCACGATCCAGGCGGGCAACACCGCCACGATCACCAACGCCGGCACGATCGCGCAAGCCAACGCCACTGCCGGATCATCGGGCATTCTGCTGGGTGACAATGGCACGGTTATCAATTCGGGTACGCTGACAGCGCCATCAGGAACCAATGTGGTGAGCTTCGGTCGCGGTGGCAGCTTTACGCTGGCCAGCGGTGCCCCCGCGGTGGTGACGGGCAACGTGGTGTTCGACAACAACATCGTCTTCGGCACCAATGTCGGCCCCAGCGTTGCCAGCTTCGTCAACCAGAACACCGCGTTCGGCTTTGCGGGCAACGTATCGAGCATCGGCAACACCACCATCGACAATGCCGGGCCCTACACCGGCAACTTCACCCAGACGCAAAGCGGCAGCACGGTCAATTTCCTCAACGAGGCCACAGGCGTATTCACCGGGACGATCCAGACCGGCGATCCGATCGGCTTGACCAACAACGGCACGATGACGCTGGTGGGATTGTCGAGCCTGCAATCGGCGGCGACCGGCGCGCCAGCCAGCGTGGTCACCAACACCGGCACGCTGAACGTGGGCACGGCCACGGTTGCCGGCCAGCTCAACATCAACGGCAACTTCATCCAGAGCACGAGCGGCACATTGGGCCTGACGCTGCGGTCCTCGGCCGCGCCGGTTGCGGGCACAACTTTCAGCCAGGTTTTCGCCACCGGCAGCGCCCAGCTTGCCGGCACGCTCAACCTCAATGTCACGCCGGGCTATTACCCCAGCGGATCGACTTACAACGTGGTGGTCGGCAATGGCGGGCTCAGCGGCGGGTTCAGCGCGGTGACGGGCAATGGTTTGACCTTCATCAGCTTCGTGCCGGTGGGCGTGGTCACGGTTTCGGGGACGCAGCAGGCCTACCAGATCCAGGCGGTGCGGACGACGACTTATGCCGCCGCGATCGCTGCGGTTGCCACGCCTGCAGAACTGGCGATCGCCACCGGCTACCAAGGCGTGGTCAGCGCGGCCGATCTGGCGCCCGCCGGCGCCGCGGCCACGCTGGTCGGGCAGACCGACGTGCTCACGGTGGCGCAGGCGCAGGCGTTCTTCGACAGCGTCAACCCCGCCGGATACCTGGGTTACGCCAACGCGATGCGCGATCAGGCCAACTTGTTCCAGCGGCAGGTGGCGCTGCGCATGACCGATCAGAACAGCAGCCATCCCGAGGACGGCTTCTGGATGCAGGCGGGCGGAAGCCTGTTCGGCAAGGCCGCGCGCGGCACGTCCAATTCGCGCGAGACCGGTTACCAGATCGATTTCGGCTATGACATCAGCGGCCCGAAGTACGTGCTGGGCGCGGCGTTCAGCTATTCGCAGGACCACCTGACATATGGCCTGGGCAACCTGGTTGGACACAACAACGCTTATATCTTCGGCGGTTATGGCGCGTTCCACCTTGGGCCGCTGGTGGCATCGGGGCAGGTTTCGTACCAGTTGGGCAACTTCGCCGCGAACAAGGTGGTGACGGCGGGCGCGACGACTTACACCGCAAGCGCGCACGCGGCCGATCGGCTGCTGACCGCCAACGCCACATTGGGCGGCGAACTCAAGGCCGCCGGGCTGTCGGTCACGCCGTTCGTGGGGATCGCGAAGCAGGTCGGCTCGATCTCGGCCTTCTCGGAAATCAACGCGGGTGCCGCCGATCTTTCGGTCGGCCGCATCCGCGCGAACCGCACCGATTTGCTGGCGGGCGCCACGGTCACCAAGGCCGAGGGCGGCTTGCGGCCCTACTTGCGCGCCACTTACCGCAGCCAGATCGGCACCGGGCCCGATGCGGGCGTGACCGCCTATTTCAACGGCGATCCCACTACCACCTTCACCGTTGCCGGCCAGCCCGCCGCCAAGCACCAGGGCGATGTGGACGCGGGCGTCAACATCGTGGTCAACGACGAGGGCGGGTTCTTCGTCGGCTATCAGGGCACCTTCCGCAGCGACCTGACCAGCCACGGACTGGTGGCGGGTGTGCGGCTGGAGTTCTAAAGCCGCGATTGCCCCGGCGGACAGTGTCGCCCGATCGCGCGCGCGGCTAGGCGCTGTCCGATGACGGTTCCTTCATTCCCTTCTACCCGCGCCGCCGCGCTCGATCGGCTGGAGCGGTTCGTGCCGCTGGCCGGGCAGCTTTATGCCACGGGGCGCAATGCCGATCCGGGGCCGGATGCGGCGGGGGCGGTGTCGCGGCTTTCGGCGTGCTTGCGCTATCGGCTGGTGACCGAGCGCGAGGTGGTGGCGGCGGTGTTGACGCGGCACAGCCTGGGGGCGGCAGAAAAGTTCGTGCAGGAGGTGCTGTGGCGCACTTACTGGAAGGGCTGGCTGGAAATGCGGCCCTCGGTGTGGGCGCGGCTCTTGGACGAGCGCGAGCGGCAGCGGCAGCACTTTCCCAACTCGCGTGCCTTGGCGTCGGCCGAAAGCGGGATGACCGGGATCGAGGGATTCGACGACTGGGCGCGCGAGCTGGTGGAAACCGGCTATCTCCACAACCATGCGCGGATGTGGTTTGCTTCGATCTGGATCTTTACCTTGCGGCTGCCGTGGGCGCTGGGTGCGGACTTTTTTCTGCGGCACCTGATCGATGCCGATGCGGCGAGCAACACGCTGTCGTGGCGGTGGGTGGCGGGGTTGCAGACCGTGGGCAAGACCTATCTGGCGACCGCTGACAACATCGCGCGTTATACCGGGGGGCGGTTCGCGCCCAAGGGGCTGGCGCGCGAGGCGGTGGCGTTGACCGAACCGCCGGTGGGTCCTGCACAGCCCCTGCCCGAGCTTGCGGGCTATTCGGCGGGCGAGCCATCTCTTTTGCTGGTGACGCCCGAGGACATGAACCCGGAATCGCAGTTTCCCACTGGTACACCGATCATGGCGGCGGTTGTAGCCGGAGGCGGCAATCTGCTGTGGGGCGATGCGGCGCGCGATTATGTCGCGGCGGCGGCGGACGATACGGCGGCGCGTGTGGCTGCGCATTTCGGTTGCTCGGCCGATGTGCTGGTTACGCTCGATGCGCCGGCGCTGCTTTCGGCCGCGCGCGAAGCAGGCGTGCGGCAGATCGTGACCGCTTGCGCGCCGGTCGGGCCGATTGCCGATCGGCTGGCCACGCTCGCGCCGGTGCTGGCCGGTGAAGGCGTATCGCTGGTGCAAGCGCGGCGGCGATGGGATGCGCAATTCTGGCCGCAAGCGAAGAAGGGCTTTTTCGCGTTCAAGGAGCGGATTCCCGAACTGTTGCGTGCGGATGGACTGCCCGCCTGATGACCCGGGTGCGCAACCTGATCCTGGTGCTGGGCGACCAGTTGACGCCCACGCTGTCGAGCCTGGCGGCGGGCGATCCGCTACGCGATCGCGTGCTGATGGCCGAGCTTCACGACGAAGCGACGTATGTGCGCCACCACAAGAAGAAGATCGCGTTCCTGTTCGCAGCCATGCGCCACTTTGCGCAAGGTCTGCGCGCAGGCGGCTGGACACTCGATTACATCACGCTCGATGCGCCCGACAACCAGGGCAGCTTTACCGCGCAAGTGGCGCAGGCCGTAGCGCAGCTTCGGCCCGAGCGGATCGTGGTGACCGAGCCGGGCGAATGGCGCGTGGCGCAGATGTTCGCCGGCTGGCAGGAGCGATTTAAAGTGCCGGTCGACGTGCTGCCCGATGACCGGTTCCTGTCCTCCCCGACCGAATTCCGCGGCTGGGCCGAAGGGCGCAAGCAGTTGCGGATGGAGTATTTCTACCGCGACATGCGCCGCAAGACCGGGCTGCTGATGGAAGGCGACCAGCCCGCCGGCGGGCAATGGAACTTCGACGCCGACAACCGCAAGCCCGCCGATGCCGATCTGTTCATGCCGCAACCGCTGGCGTTCGAACCCGATGCCATAACGCAAGACGTGCTGGCGCTGGTGGCGGCGCGGTTCGACAACCATTTCGGCGATCTCATGCCGTTCGGGTATGCGGTGACGCGCGCCGATGCCGAAGCGGCGTTCGCCGCGTTCGTGAAAAAAGCCCTGCCCCGCTTCGGCGATTACCAGGACGCGATGCTGACGGGCGAGCCGTTCCTGTACCATGCGGTGATCGCGCAATATCTCAACTGCGGGCTGCTCGATCCGTTGCAGGTGTGCCGGCAGGTCGAGGCGGCGTGGCGCGCGGGCAAGGTTCCGCTGAACGCCGCCGAGGGCTTCATCCGCCAGATCATCGGCTGGCGCGAATATGTGCGCGGGATCTACTGGCTGAAAATGCCCGGCTACGAAGCCAGCAACTTCTTCGGCCACACCCGGCCGTTGCCGGGGTTCTACTGGACCGCTGAAACCGACATGGCTTGCGTGAAGGCGGCAGTGACGCAGACGAAAGAGCAGGCTTACGCCCACCACATCCAGCGGCTGATGGTGACGGGCAACTTCGCGATGCTGGCGGGGATCGATCCGCACGAGCTGCACGAATGGTATCTGGGCGTCTATGCCGATGCCTACGAATGGGTCGAGCTGCCCAACACCGTGGGGATGAGCCAGTTCGCCGATGGCGGGTTGCTCGCTTCAAAGCCTTATGCCGCCAGCGGGGCGTATATCAACCGCATGTCGAATTACTGCGGATCGTGCCGCTATGCGGTCAAGCAGCGCACCGGGCCCGATGCCTGCCCGTTCAACGCGCTGTACTGGGATTTCATTTCGCGCCACCGCGACAAGATCGGCAGCAATCCGCGCATTGCGCAGATGGTGCGGACTTACGACAAGTTCGCGCCCGACGAACAACAGCGGATCGCGCAGAGTGCGGCGGCTTTCCTGGCGACGTTGTAACCCGCGCGGCCCGGCGCTACCGGCGTGCGCATGACCAAGCACATCGCCTTCCTCGCCTGCCCCGAGACTCTGCCCGGATCGCCCGTGCGGCGGCCCGATGCGTTCGAGCATGATCTGCTGTTCGATGCGATCGCCGGCGGGCTGGCGGGCCGCGCAACAATGCAGGCGATCGACTGGCGCGCGCCGCTGGAGGTGCTGGCGGGCTTCGACCTGGCCTACCTGGGCACGCCGTGGGACTATACCGAAGCCAAGGATGAATTCCTGGACCGGCTAGATGCGCTGGAGGCAGCGGGCGTCGTGGTGTGCAACCCCGCCGGCGTGGTGCGGTGGAACGCCGACAAGCTGTACTTGCGCGAGCTGGAACAGCGCGGCGCAGCCTCGATCCAGACGCTGTGGCCCGACAGCGCGGGGCCGGCCGACGTGCTGGCCGCGTTCGATCGCTTTGGGTGCGACCGGGTCGTGGTCAAGCGCCGCGTGGGCGCGGGCGCGATCGGGCAGGACAGCTTCACCCGCGACAATCCGCCGCCCGCCGACTGGCGCATGGACCAGCCGGCGATGATCCAGCCGTTCCTGCCCGCGATCGACCACGAGGGCGAGCATTCGTTCATTTTCGTCGACGGTGCCTTCAGCCACGGCCTGATCAAGCGCGCCGCCCCGGGCGATTACCGCATCCAGTCGCTTTACGGCGGCAGCGAGGTTGCGGTGATCCCCGCCCCGGCCGATCTGGCAGCGGCGCTGGTGGTCATGGCGATGCTTCCGTTCGACCAGCCGCCGCTTTACGCACGGATCGACATGGTGCGGTTGGCCGATGGCATGCTGGCGCTGATCGAGGCGGAGATGATCGAGCCCTACCTCTACCCCGAACAGGACGCCGGCTTTGGTGCGCGGATGGCGGAAGCGTTGTTGCGGCGATTGGGCTGAACGCGCGAAGGCGCTTGCGCCTCGGGTGCGCCGACGCTTGCCCATTGGCGCCGCCGCGGCGATACACAAGGTGGGGCCTAGATACGCGCCCGAGTCAGGAGAGCGCACTTGGACAGGAGCAGCAACGACCCGTCACCGTTCTCGATCGATCGTCGCGGTGCGATGCTCGGCGCGCCCGTTGCCGGGATGGCGATGCTGAGCGCATCGCCAGTCCGGGGCCAAACCACGCCCGCCGACTTTGCCTTCCACCAGGTCGATGTGTTCTCGCCCGAACCGTTTCGCGGCAACCCGCTCGCGGTCGTGCTCGGGGCGGACCGGCTTGGCGATGCGCAGATGGCGCTGTTCTCGAAGTGGACCAACCTCAGCGAAACGACCTTTCTGCTGCGACCGACGGACCCAGCGGCCGATTATCGCGTGCGCATTTTCTCGGTGGGCGAAGAACTGCCGTTTGCCGGGCACCCGACACTCGGCAGTTGCCACGTGTGGCTGGCAACCGGCGGGCGGCCGCGCGGCGCGGAGATCGTGCAGCAATGTCCGGCCGGGCTGGTGCACTTGCGCGGCGCTCCCGGCCGCCTGGCGTTCGAGGCACCGCCGCTCAAGCGGGTGCAGCCGCTAGATGCTGCGTTGCTCGATCGGCTGCGCCGCGGACTGGGCCTTGGCGAAGGCGAGATCGTCGCTTCCGGCCTGCTCGACAGCGGGCTTCCGCAGACGGCGTTGATGATCCGCAGCCGCGAGCGCCTGCTTGCGCTCAAGCCCGACTGGCGCGTGCTCGAAACCGATTTCGTCGGGCTGATCGCGCCATACGGCGCGCAGCATCGCCCGGGCGAACCCGACTTCGAGGTGCGCGTGTTCGACGAAACGCTCGCCAATTCGGAGGACCCGGTAACCGGCAGCTTCAACGCAGCCGTGGCGCGCTGGTTGATCGGGAGCGGACAGGCACCGGCGCATTATCTTGTCAGCCAGGGCACAGTGCTCGGCCGGGCCGGACGCGTCCACGTCGACCAGGACGCGGGGCGGGTGTGGATTGGCGGTGATGTGACCGAGCGGATCATCGGCCGCGTGCGGTTCTGATCGCGAACCCGACGATGGACATCACCGATGCGCTCCCCGGCGACGAGACAGGCGTCATCGCGCTATGGCGCGCTGCGGGTTTGACGCGGCCGTGGAACGATCCGGCGGCGGACTTCCGCATGGCGCTGGCCGGGCCGTGCTCGACCGTGCTGTTGGCGTGCGAGGGCGCGGACCTTGCGGGCAGCGTGATGGTCGGCTTCGATGGCCATCGCGGCTGGGTCTATTACCTCGCTTGCCACCCTGAACGGCGCGGACGGGGGATCGGGCGCGCGCTGATGGCGGCGGCCGAGGACTGGCTCAAGGTTCGCGGCTGCCCCAAGATCCAGTTGATGGTGCGCGGCGACAACCTGGCCGCGAAGGGCTTCTACGCGGCGATCGGCTACGAGGTGCAGGACGTGGTGACGATCGGTAAGCGGTTCTAATACCGCGAAAGTTGGACCTGCAACGACTTGTAACCGTGGACGAAGCACGCCGGCACGCGCACCGGTTCGGCCAGCACGTTCACGCGCAGCCGCCGCTTGGCCATTTCCTCAAGCAGCGTAACCAATTGCAGTTCGGCCACGCGTGCGCCCACGCAGCGGTGGATGCCGTAGCCGAACGACAAGTGGCGCCGCGCGTTGGGCCGGTCGACCCGGATCGCCTCGCCATCTTCGAACACGCTTTCATCGCGGTTGGCCGACAAATACCACATCACCACCTTGTCGCCCTTCTTCATCGGCACGCCGGCCACGTCGGTGTCCTCGGTGACGGTGCGGCGCATGTGCGACAGCGGGGTCTGCCAGCGGATCAGTTCCTGCACCGCGTTGGGGATCAGCGCGGGATCAGCCTCCAGCTTGGCGCGCTCTGCCGGATACTGGCTGAGGCCATAGGCGTAGGCCGACATCGAATTGCGCGTGGTGTCGTTGCCGCCCACGATCAGGAGGATCAGGTTGCCGATGAATTCTTCGGGCGGCATGTCGCGCATCGCTGGTGATTGCAGCATCACGCTGACCAGATCCTTGCCCGGATTGGCCATGCGGTCCTGCCACAGCGCGGCAAAGGCCATGCCCATTTCCTGCATCTTTGCGATCCGCACCTCGACCGTGTCGGGGTTCTTGATCATCTCGACATCGCCGCCGTAATCGGACCATTCGGTGAGGTGGTGGCGGTGTTCCCAGGGATAGCCGAACAGCTTGGCCAGCATCCCGGTGGTCAGTTCGATCGAGACGCGCTGGACCCAATCGAACGGCTGACCGATCGGCAGGTTGTCGAGCAGTTCACCGGTGCGTTGCTGCACCTCGGCCTTCATCGCGGCCACTTCGGACGGCCCGAAGCTGGGCGCCACGGCGCGGCGCGGCGCGGTGTGCAGCGGCGGGTCCATCGCGATGAACATCGGTTCGCGCATGTTGTGCTGGGCAAACAGCGCCGGATCGCCCGAGATCGCGATGCCGCCAAGCTGCCAGTCGGACGAGAAGATTTTCGGCAGCGCCTCGATATGGACGATCGGCTTGTACGTTGTCACCGACCAGTAGGGACCGAAACCGCTTTCGGGCACGTACTGGATCGGCGCCTGCGCGCGCAACTGGCGGAACAGGTCCTGCCAGCGATCTTCGGCATAGAGTTCGGGCAGCGAGACATCGATCGGCGCGAGGGCTTGCCCGGGAACGAGGGGGTCGAGGACAGCGGCAGTGGCCATGGATGGTGCTCCGGAACGGTGTCTGGTTGCTTCAGACTAAGCTCTGGCCCCGAATCCGCAAAAGAAAATGTTGCAAGTCCGAACAGCACTTTGCTGCACGATGCTGCAACCAGCCTGCTGTCAGCGTTGCGCTTCCGCCACGCCGTTCCAGCCCCCGCCCAGCGCCTGATAAAGCGCCACCACCGCGTTGGTCTGGTCGGCGCGGAGTTGCACCAGGCTGAGATCAATCGCCAGCAGGCTGCGTTGCGCGTCGAGCTGTTCGAGGTAACCGCTATAGCCGGCCTGGTAGCGATTGGTGGCGTGTTTCAAGGCGCTTGCAACCGCGATGCGTTGCGCTTCCAATGCGCGGCGCTGGTCGGCCAGGCGGGCGATCGTGACCAGCGTATCGTCGGTTTCGCGGAACGCGGTCAGCGCGGCCTTGCGGTAAGCGAAGGCGGCCTGATCGCGCCGCGCGGCCGCGCCCTCGACGCCCGCGCGCAACCTGCCGCCCTGGAACAGCGGCGCGAGCACGCTGCCGCCGATCGACCAGATCGATATCGGATCGGGCAGCAAGGTGTTGAACACCGCACCGGCCGAAGCGGCGAGCCGCAGCGAGGGCAGGAACTGCTTGCGCGCGACGGACAAGCTGGCGTCGGTGGCGGCGAGCGACAATTCGGCTTGCGCCACATCGGGGCGGCGGCGCAGCAGTTCGCTGGGCAAGCCTTCAGCGGGCAACGCGGGGTTGGCGAGCCCCGCCAAAGTGCCGCGCGCGATCGGGCCGGGCACGTCGCCAGACAGCAGCCGCAGCGCCTGTTCGGCCCGCGCAATCGCCAGATCGACTTGCGGCAGGATGAGCGCGGTGCCCTGGTATTCGGCTTGCGCCTGCCGCAATTCGAGGTCCGAAGTGTAGCCTGCCCTTGCACGAGACTGCGCCAGTTTAAGCGCCGAGGCGCGGTCGGCGATGGTCTGATTCACCACCAAGCGCCGCGCATCGAGCGCCAGCAGCGTGACATAGCCACTAGCGGTAGCGCCCGCCACGCTGAGCGACGCCGCATCGCGCGCGGCAGCGCTGGCGAGGTACGCGTTGCGCGCCGCGGAAACCTGATCGGCGATGCGCCCGAACAGATCGACCTCGTAAGCCGCCTGCACCGTCGGCTGAGCGGAGGTGGATGTGCTCGGCATGCCGAATGGATTGATCGTGCGCGCTTCGGATGCGCCCAGCCCGGCATCGAGCGTGGGCAGGAGCGCGGCGCGCGCGGCTGTTGTCTGTGCGCGCGCCTCGCGCACGCGGGCGGCAGCGATGGCGATGTCGGTGTTGTTGGCCAGCGCGCGTTCGACCAGCGCGGCCAGTTGCGGATCGCCGAACGTGCGCCACCATTGCGCATCCATCGGCGCCACGCCCGCCAGATCGGTGCGCCAGGCCTCTGGCGCAACCACCCGCGCGGCCTCGGGCAGCGGCGTGTGTGGCGCGGCGCAACCCGCCAACGCGCTAGCCAGCGTTGCGGCAATCAGCAGCGCGCGGTTCATGGCTGCGTCCGCCGATCGCGCGGTGCGGGGCCGCCGGTGGTATCGACTTGCGCCTGCACCGACATGCCCGGCCGCAACCGCGCGTAAAGCGGATCGTTGCGGTCCACTGCGATCCGCACGGTAATCCGTTGCGGCACCTTGACGAAGTTGCCGGTGGCGTTGTCGGGCTTGATGATCGAGAACTCGTTGCCCGCAGCCGGCGACGTGCGTTCGACCGTGCCCTTGATTTCCGCATGATCGAGCGCGTCGAACTTCAGCCTTGCGCGCTGGCCCGGCACCATGCGCGCGGTCTGGCCTTCCTTGAAGTTGGCCGCGACCCACACCACCGGCGGCACCAGGAACGTGAGCTGGGTGCCCGCCGTGACATATTGCCCAAGCCGCACGCCTACTTCGCCCAGCCGGCCGTCCTGCGGCGCGCGGATCACGGTGTTGGCAAGGTCGATCTCGGCAAGTTTCAGCGCGGCCTGCGCGCCTTCCACCCCGGCCGAAAGCCCGCCGCGCCCGACCACCACGGTGCGCACCGCCTCGCCCGCCACGTCGCGCTGAGCCTGTGCCTGAAGCACGCCCGCTTGCGCTTGCCGCAGCGCTGCCAGCGTCTGGTCGCGCTCGCGCAAGCTGATCGATCCTTCGCCGACGAGATCGTTGACGCGCGCCATGTCCGCCTGTGCGCGCTGGAGTTGGGCGCGGGCGTTGGCGACGCTGGCCTCCTGCCCTGCCAGTTGCGCACCGGCCGAGCGCTGGGTCTGCTGCGAATTCGACAGGCTGGCGTTCTGCGCTGCCAATTGCGCCTTGGCCTGCTCTACCCGCTGGCGATAGATGCGGTCATCGATCCGCGCGAGCACCTGCCCGGCCGTGACCTGCTGGTAATCCTGCACCGTCACTTCGACCACGTAGCCGCTGACTTGCGGCGCAATCACCGTCGTCTGCCCGCGCACATAGGCGTCGTCGGTGGTTTGCACCGCAGTGGAGAACGGCGCGAGCCCCCAGGCCCACAGCGCCATCGCCACACCTGCCACCGCCAGCGCCACGAACAGCAGCGTCATCCGCCGGCTGTTGGCCGGGGGCGCCCAGCCGCGCTTTGGTTCCGGCGCGGGTTCGGTCGCGGGCAAAGGCGCGGGCGCGGTCACCTCCGGCTCGGGATTGCACTCGATCGGGTCTTTCAGGCGACCATCCTCGGGCGGGACGACGGTGGTTTCGGTCATGACGCAGCGGCTTTCTCTCGCATTGCGGCCAAAGCCGCCATTTCATCGGCGAACGGGGTGATCTTGTTGCGCCGGTAGTAATTCCAGCGCTGCGCCAGCAGCAACAGGCCGATCAGCGCCAGCACCCCGATCAACAGGAACACGTCGTTGAACGCCAGGATATTGGCCTCGCGCGTGATCTGCTGGCCGAGCAGTTGCACCCCGATCGTCTGACGCTGCGCCGGGTCGGTCACCACGCGCGCGTAAGCCCCGCCGAGTTGCTGCAAGCGCAGCGCAACTTGCGGATCGGTGGTGATCACGCCGGCCACGAGGTTGCTCGAATGCAGCCGCTCGCGGATCACCTGGAAGCTGCCGAGCAAGGCCGCTCCACCGAGGCCGCCCAGCGTCTGCGAGATGCC
>NZ_JANXWG010000011.1 GCF_025351285.1 Novosphingobium sp. | reverse complement strand
CTGCGCGCCGAAAGTGTAGTCCCACAGCGCGGCCGGATCGCTGGCGAAAGGCCGCCAGATCGCCCCGCGCCCGTCGACCATCGGCACGCCCGGATTGCCGAACCATTCAGCTGGTAGTCCCGTCCGCGCGGCCTCTGCACTCGGGCGCATCAGTGGCGTGTGGAACGGCCCATTGCCTGCAAGTTGCAGCGGTGGGCGCGGCAGTGGCGGCAACGCGGCTTCGAGCGCGGCAAGGGCAGGGGCCTCGCCCGCCACCACCAGCATCCCGCCCAGCCGGATAGATGCCATCGTGCCGCTTTGCGCCACCGCTCGCTCGACTTGCGCCGCCAGCGCGGGATCGACGCGCCAGTCTTCGCCTGCCAACACCATGACCATCTGCCCGCCGGGCGCGTGCTGCTGGGAATTGACCCCCATTGCATCGGCGATGCGGAAGGCCTGCTCGGCCGAAACCGCGCCCGCGCAGGCGAGCGCGGTGTACCAGCCCATCGAATTGCCCGTCACCGCCACCACTTCGTAACGTTCGCGGTCGAGTGCGTTAAAGTCCAGCCACGATGCGGCATAAATCAGCGGCGCCGCTACATCGCCGCGCGTGTGGAGCGAGGGCTGAAATTTCGCCATGCCATCGAGCGTGGTGAGCGTGTCCTTGCCCGCCTCGGCGCGGATCGCATCGAATCGGGCAAGGTCTGCATGGCTGGCGTGATGCCGCGCCAGATAGCCCAGTTCGGGCGCGTTGTAAGTGCCCCGCCCCGGGCAGACCACCAGCACCGCTTCCTTACCCACGGCGCAATTCCAGCGCCGCCGCGACGATCGATTCGCGGCTCGGCAAAGCCAGCGTCGCGGCGCGGGCGAGCGGGATGAAGCTGTCATCCGCGGCGATCCGCGCGACCTTTTTCCCCGGTGCACGCTCTGCGAACAGTGCCATCAACGCCTCGCTCTGCGATCCGGTGACGCGGCATTCGTCGACGATCAGCACACGGGCGCACGGCCCGGTCGCCGCCAGCAGCGCGTCCTCGGCCAGCGGGGCGAGCCAGCGCAAGTCGATGACCCGCAGCGCAACGCCCTGCTCGGCCAGCGGCTTTTCGGCCTGACGTGAGAGGTAATAGCCGTTGCCGTACGTCACGATCGCCAGGTCGGTGCCATCGCCCCACACGCCGATCTCGCCCATCCGGATCGCAGCATCGCCCGGCGCGGCATAACGGCTGGTCCACAATCCATCGCCTTCGGCATGCAGGTCGCGCGTCATGTAAAGCGCGATCGGTTCGACGAACACGACCACGCGTTGCTCTTCATGCGCAAGCCGCACGCATTCGCGCAGCATCGCTACTGCATCGGCGCCGTTCGAGGGCACCGCCAGCACTACGCCGGGAATATCGCGGAAGACGGCCAAGCTGTTGTCGTTGTGGAAGTGCCCGCCGAAGCCTTTCTGGTAAGGCAGGCCGGCGATGCGGATCACCATCGGGTTGGTGTACATGCCGTTGGAAAAGAACGGCAAAGTCGCCGCTTCGCCGCGGATCTGGTCTTCGGCATTGTGGACATAAGCCAGGAACTGGATCTCGGGCAGCGGCAGCAATCCGTTGTGCGCCGCCCCGATCGCCAGGCCCAGGATCGCCTGCTCATCGAGCAAAGTGTTGATCACCCGCGCCGATCCGAAGCGCTGGTGCAGCCGCGCGGTGCAGTTGTAGACGCCGCCCTTGGCGCCGACATCCTCGCCGCAGACGATGGCGTTGGGGTTGGCCAGCAGCACATCGGCCAGCGCCCACGACAGCAGCCGCGCCATGTGCTGCGGCTTATCGATCTGCGCGGCATCGTCGGCGAACAGCGCAGCGCGGGCTTCGGGCGAGGGGGCTGGAAAGGCCGGTACGGCGCGCGGCGGGGGCACGATGCTGTCCATGACTTCGGCGGCGGTTTCCAGCTTGGGCCGCTGGATCGCAAGCTCGGCCTGCCGCGCCAGCGTTTCGCCGATGCCCTCATAGGCATCACGCAACTCGTCGGTGGTCATCACGCCTTCCTCGATCAGCAGTGCGGCGCTGGCCAGCAGCGGATCGCGCGCTTCATCGGCGGCGATTTCGGCCTTCGACAAGTAGACCGCCTGCGCATCCGAACCTGCGTGCCCGTAAAGTCGTACGGTGCGCATGTGAAGGAACACCGGCTTGCGCTGCTTCCGCGCAATCTCCACGGCCTCATTCGCGCCGCGCATTGCATCAACCAGATCGCAGCCATCGCACTGGATGTAGTGCAGTCCCGCTCGGGTCGAAAAATTCGCCTCCACCCAGCCCTTGGGCGTGCGGGTCGAAATGCCGATGCCGTTGTCCTCGCACAGGAAAATGATCGGCATCGGGGTGCCCTGGAACGCGGCCCAGGCGGCGGTGTTGAAGGCGCCTTGCGCGGTCGAATGGTTGGTGCTGGCGTCCCCAAAGCTGGCGAGCACCACGCCATCGGGGGCGAGCACGGTATCCTCCAACCCGATCCGCCGCGCGATGCCGATGCTGAACGCCGCGCCCACCGCCTTGGGCAAATGGCTGGCGATGGTGCTGGTCTGCGGCGGAATAGCCAGCCGCTTCGAGCCGAGCACCTTGTGCCGCCCGCCCGAAATCGGGTCCTCAGCCGAAGCCGCGAACGACAGCAGCATGTCCCATGCCGGGGTCTCGCCCGGAACACGTCCCGCGCGGTGGATCTGGAACGCGGCGTCGCGGTAATGCAGGAAAGCCATGTCATCGACGCGCAGCGCCTCGGCCAGCGTGGCGTTGCCTTCGTGGCCCGAACTGCCGATCGTGTAGAAGCCTTCGCCACGCCCCTGCAACTTGCGCGACAGCCGGTCGAGCTGGCGGCTGGTCATCTGGCTCAGCACCAGCGCGGCGGCGCGGTCCTTGCTCAGCCCGACATCGGCCAGGCCAAGGTTCGAACGGCGGCGCAAGGTGGCGGCTGAAAGCGCCGTCAGGAATGTCTGATGGACATGCTCGGCAGCGTCGATCATCGCCAGACGACTTTTCTTGTGGTTTCAAATGCGATCATCGCCGTGTGCTAGACGATCGGTTGCGCGCGCGAAAGGGTCAGCGCAGCGCCACGCGCGTCACCGGCGGCAGCGGCACGGCGCCGGGTTGGTCCGCCCAATCTCGAGCGTTGAGCACGCCGCCATCCCGGCGCAACTCGGCCACGCGCGCGGTGTCGATGTCGGCAAAGACCCATTGCGCAGCGTCGATCGTGCCGATCGCGATAACGCCGTCTTCGGGCATGCCCCGATCGGGTGGCCCGAATATGCCAGCCGCACCACGATTGACGTCCACCGCCGGGGACCACTCCGCCGTGCCCACGGTCGGCGATTGGACGGTGAAGCACTGCCCTTCGAGCGCGCGCGCCTGCGACCCGATCCGCACGCGCCAATAGCCGTGGAGCGTATCCGTACAGCTTGGCACGAGCAGCACTTCGGCCCCAGCCTCGACCAGCGCGCGGGCCAGCAATGGGAATTCGCTGTCATAGCAAATCACAACGCCGATCTTGCCCAGCGCGGTATCGAACAGCAGCAGCACGGTGCCCGGAGAAATGTGCCACTGCTCGCGCTCGAACCGCGTCATCACCAGCTTGTCCTGCGTGGCCCAGGCACCCGATGGTACAAACAGCCGCACGGCATTGCGCGCCGTGCCATCGGCATCGCGGCGCGGGGCGCTGGCGGCGAGGATGTGGACTTGGTGCTGGCGGGCGAGATCCGCGTGGAGTGCATCGACTTGCGGCAACAGCGCCGAAACTGCGTCGAGCGAAGCGGTGAGATCGCCTTCGGTGGCGGGATCGAGCGAGGCCAGTTCCATTGCGCCGTATTCGGGGAAAACCAGAAGATTTGCACCGTTTGCGGCAGCTTCTGCGACCCAGCGGGTGAGTTTGGTCCTGTAGGCGGACCACGATGCGAGGCGCTCGATCGGATATTGCGCGGCGGCGACGCGGAACCTCACCACGTCCGCAGCCAGTACTGCATCGGCTTGGGGCTTTCCTCCATCTCGCGGTGTTCCTTCCACGCGAGGTCGGTCATGAAGCCGGATACAGGCGCATAGCCGCGCTTGCGCCAGAACGCATCGAGCGGCTGGTATCCCGCTGGCCACGCCGGGTGGTTTTCTGGTCGGATCACTGCGGCGAAGCAGGCGGCTGTGGCGCCGGCTTCGCGCGCGCGGGCTTCGCGGTGGTCGAAGAAACCATGGCCGATGCCACGCCCGCGATATTCGGGCAGCAGAACGCTTTCGCCGAAGTAGAACAACCGCGCCACGTCCAGCCCGCGCACGGCGAACGGCGCCTGGAATTCGGCTTTCTGGGCCTGCATCGGCGAGGCGGTGGCAGCGCCGACTATGCGCTCGCCATCGAACGCCGCGACCATGACCGCATCGGGCGCACTCGCAAATTCGCGCAAGTAATCGGCCTCGTAAGCTGCGTCACCATCGTAAAGGTACGGGAAGGAGGCGAACACCGCGATTCTCAAGCTGGCCAGATCGTCGAGCACATCGGCGATTTCCGCACCCGTGAGCGAGCGGACGGTTACGCTCAAGCCGCTGCTCCGGCCCCGGCCCCGGCCAGCACCTGCCGCGTCCAGTCTGCCAGGTTGTAGTAGACTGTCACCCGCGCGATCAGCCCATCCTTCACCGCAAAGAACGCTCCCGCCGGCAACACGTATGTCTGCCCGTTGGCTTCGGGCAAGCCCTCGTCGGTCGCCTTGTAGGTGCCGTGGACGGTGAATTCGGCGGCGCCGCGCCCGCCATCATCGCTCGCCATCAGTACGAGGTCCTCGAGATGTTCGGTATAGGAGCGGTCCATGTGCGCAAGGAAATCGCGGAACGCCGCCTTGCCGTGGTGAGTCGCGCCCTCGTTGATATCGTGCGCCACGTCGTCGGTCAGGCAGGCGAGCATGCCCCCGGCATCGCCGGCGTTGAAGGCGGCGTAGTAGCGGGTCAACAAGGCAAGCGTCTCGTCACGGTTCATCGGGCATTCTCCAGAAGCACTTCGGTATCGTGGAACCGTCCGTAATCGATCAGGCGCTCGCCCGACGGGAGCCGCTCGACGATGTCGACCAGCCGGTGGCCCCAACGGATATCGTGCGCCGAATAGGCCCAGCGGCCATGGATCAACTGGCCGCTGTGCGCATCCACCCCGCTGACGACGACCACCACGTCGACCTCTCCGGGAACGCAATGATTGGCAAGCCAGCCGTGGAGCGGGCTATTCTCGTCGATGCGGTGCATGATCGTCCAGCTCAGCGTGAACAGCGGGTTCGATGCGCGTTCGAGCTTCAGATCCTGAAACCGGCGATAAGTCGTGCCGAGTACGACTTCGTCCAGCAGCACCGAAACGCGCACTTCGGCCTCGAAAATCAGGTTGTGTCGCTGGTTGGCGGCGCGGAACATCAGCAGCGGCGCTTCGGCGCCATCTGCCTGTACCACCGCCACTTTCGAGAACAGGATGCGCGCGGTCGGCCGCGAAAATCGGGCAAAGGCGATGCCGGTGGCAAAGGCGGTGAACAGGATCCCGAAGATCACCTCGACCACCACCAGGAAGTTGGCGAAACCCGACACCGGGTACATGTTGCCGTAGCCGATCGTGGCCACGGTATCGACACTGAAGAAGAACATCTTGAGGTACAGGCTGCTCACGGCCGGGCCCTGCGATGTCGAAATGCCGTCCGCATCGAGCGTATAAAGCGCGGCAAACACCAGGTTCGCGGCGATGAAAATCGCCACAAGCAGCCCGATCAGCCGCGGCCATGTTATGCGCAGAAGCTGGTGGTAGCTATCGGCCAGCTTCCACGCCGGCATGCCGCGCGCGCGGACGGGCATCTCCCCGCTCTGGCTCTGGAGCACGCGGGTCATGGCGGGGCGGGTGCTGCGCGGGGGTTCGGTTCCCATGATCCGCGTGCTAGCCGCCCGGCGCGTGCAGGACAACCTGCGCGCGCCGGTGGCCGATGTTTACCCGACCAGCATCGTCTACTCGACCAGCATCGTCTACTCAAACAGCATCGTTTACCCGAACAGCTTGGTCGCGGTCCGCGCCACGCGTTCGCCCAGATGCCGCGCGCCGCCCAGATCGGCCTCGCTCGGCTGGCGGCTGCCGTCACCGCCGGCGATGGTGGTGGCACCATAGGGCGCGCCGCCGACAACTTCGTTGTGCCCCATTTGACCGGCGTAGCCGTAATCGAGCCCGACGATCGTCATGCCGAAATGGAGCAGGTTGGTCAGGATCGAGAACAGCGTGGTTTCCTGGCCGCCGTGCTGGCTGCCGGTGCTGGTGAAGGCCGCGCCCACTTTGCCGATAAGCGCCCCGCTTGCCCACAGCCCGCCGGCCTGGTCGAGGAACGCCGCCATCTGCGAACTGATCCGGCCGAAGCGCGTGCCGGTGCCGACAATGATCGCGTCGTAATTGGCGAGGTCGGCGATCGTGGCGAAGGGCGCCGCCTGGTCGATCTTGAAGTGCGCGGCCCTGGCGCGTTCTTCCGAGATGATCTCGGGCACGCGGCGAATGTCGACCTCCGCGCCCGCAGCGCGTGCGCCTTCGGCAACGGCTTGCGCCATCGTTTCGATATGGCCGTACGTCGAATAGTAGAGGACCAGGACTTTGCTCATGGACAGGTTCCTTGAAGGGGCCGCAGCAGGCCCGTGGGGTTGATGGAGTGGTGATAACGGGCTGCGGCTGTGCAGGTCAGACGGATAATATCGATCCGAACGTTCGGATAAATGGAACGACCAACCGGGCAGTGCGCTGATTCCTGAAGCGGATCGCCTGGCTGGCCCGGTGCCGAGATTGCGCAGACGGGCGATTTCGCCTATGGCCTGTGGCCAGCCCCCGGCCGGAGCGGACGCGTTGCACTTGCGACTCGTCCGTGAGCCGGGGTTTTTGATTTTTATTTCGCAGCGGGACCGTATCCCGCGCGGCTCGAAGGAACGCCATACGATGTCACGCCGCCGCCAGATCTACGAAGGCAAGGCCAAGATCCTTTACGAAGGCCCCGAACCCGGCACGATCATCCAGTATTTCAAGGACGATGCCACCGCTTTCAACGCGCAGAAGCGCGGCACCATCAGCGGCAAGGGCGTGATCAACAACCGCATCAGCGAATATGTGTTCACGCGGCTGAGCCACATCGGCATCCCCACGCACTTCATCCGCCGGCTCAACATGCGCGAACAGCTCGTGCGCCAGGTCGAAATCATCCCGATCGAAGTGGTCGTCCGCAACATCGCCGCCGGCTCGCTGTCCAAGCGGCTGGGCATCGAAGAAGGCGAACCGCTGCCCCACACGCTGATCGAATACTACTACAAGGACGATGCGCTGGGCGATCCGCTGGTGGCCGAAGAGCACATCGCCTGCTTCGGCTGGTGCTCGAACGACGAGATGCAGGACATCTCTTCGATGGCGATCCGCGTGAACGACTTCCTCTCGGGGATGTTCGCCACGATCCA
The DNA here is from genome assembly GCF_025351285.1 of Novosphingobium sp. Taxonomy (GTDB): domain Bacteria; phylum Pseudomonadota; class Alphaproteobacteria; order Sphingomonadales; family Sphingomonadaceae; genus Novosphingobium. The sequence goes on along the minus strand of NZ_JANXWG010000011.1, from coordinate 9,722 downwards.
CATTCGCCTGGTCGATTTCAAGCTCGAATTCGGCCGCATCTGGGAAGGTGACTACGCTCGCGTGATCCTGGCCGATGAAATCAGCCCCGATTGCTGCCGCCTGTGGGACATGACCACCGGCGAAAAACTCGACAAGGACCGCTTTCGCCAGGATCTTGGCGGCGAAGAAGAAGCATATCAGGAAGTCGCCCGCCGCCTCGGCCTGCTGCAGGACGATGCCGGCCCTAGCGAAGTGCTGGATTTGAGCCATCACCGCAAGCTGCGGACCAAGAAGTAATTCGCGTTCGGGTTGCTTGATCCCAGGTTCGTGGCATGCGCTGCCGCGAGCCTGGTTTAGGGCCTGGTTCTGGCCCCGGATCTGGCCTCGCATCTGGCCTCGGCTTCGGTGTCAGACGTGCTTGAGCCGCTTTGCATTGGCCGTCGCGGTTGCGTGAATCGGCCGCAAGCCCTTGTCGTTAATAGCGGTTGCGCGTTCGAATATGCGCAGCCCGAACGCTGCATTGCGCTGCCACAGCGCCAACAGTTCTGTGATGCTCGGCGGCCGCCCCTGCAGCACGATAGCGCCCATGTGCTGCATTTCGGCCATGCAGGCGGATTGTAGCGCCCACCAATCTTCGGCCACCGCGGCGCCGGCCCGGGCGAAAGCGTCGATCTTCTCGGGCATCATGCGGCCCAATTCGGCATAATTGCCGTCGAGCGGCGACCGCGCGGCTTCGCCCATCATCTCCACACGCCTGGCAATGACCTCACGCGATGCGTCGAGCGTTTCAGACGCCCGCAGGGTGGTTCCTGCGATGCCGACCGCAGCCGACGCCAGGCGTGAATAAAAGGCAAAGGGATCGAGCATTGGGATAACTCCAGGCAGCTTTAACGTTGGTCGTCGGGCAGGCAATGGGCGGGCAGCGATAAGGGACGAGGCCGATTTCCAACCCTTCAGATGGTCGGCCGGCGCAGCGGCGCGAACCCGATCATCCGTCATGCTGGTACCAGTGGACAGCGCATTTCCAGAACCTCAAAAGCGCCTTGGCGTTCCGGCTGCGAGTGGATGCGCTGGGCGCCGGCAACCAACTGACCTCCAGCCTCGTTGATCGCAATGAGGGCGATTGCCCGCTCCGCCCGCCAACGCTCGGTTTTGGAGGCCGGCCATTCGTGCGTAAGCTTGGAACCAATCGCCAGCGGTAACGTTATCGCGCTTGGCGGAGGCTATCTTGCTCCACCGCGGTTGCCAAGCGCAGGGAAAAGCATGGCTTCAATCGATTTGCGCCGCTGGTTGTGCGGATCGCCCACGGGCGTTCTGGCCGTGGGCTTGCTGGCTGCCACCAACCTGGGAAGCTGTTCGTCGGCCCCGCCACCGCCACCACCGCAGACAAATGTCGCTGTCGGACTGCCGATCGCGCGTGATATTGTCGACTGGGACGATTACGTCGGTCGGTTCGAGGCTGTGCAGGATGTCGAGGTGCGGCCGCGCATTTCGGGCACGGTTATGTCGGTCTTGTTCCGCGAGGGCGCGCGCGTGGGCAAGGGGCAGGCGCTGTTCGTGATCGATCCGCGTCCCTATCGTGCGGCGCTGGCGCAGGCGCAAGGCGATCTCGCCAAGGCACGCGCCGCCGTTGCCAACGCGCGCACCGAACTGGCGCGCGCGCAGAAGCTGGTTGATGTCCAGGCGATCAGTCGTGAGGAATACGAAACCAAGCAGGCCAACTTGCGCACCGCCAATGCCAGCGTCGAATCCGCGCGCGCCGCGGTCGATGCGCGCGCGCTGGACTTGTCGTTCACCACGGTGCGTTCGCCGATTTCGGGGTCGGTTTCGGACAAGAAGGTATCGATCGGCACCTATGTTGCCAGCGGCACCACCCCGTTGACCCGCGTGGTCACCGTCGATCCGATCCGCTTCAGCTTCGATGGCGCCGAAAGTTTCTATCTCAAATATATCCGGCTGGCGCAGCAGGGTGAGCGGCAATCTTCGCGCAATGCGCCCAATCCGATCGACATCCAGCTTTCCGACGAGAAGGATTACCGCTGGCACGGCCGGATGCAGTTCGTCGACAATGCGATCGACACGCAATCGGGCACGATCCGCGCGCATGCCGTCGTCGCCAATCCCAAAGGCTTTCTGGTGCCGGGGATGTTCGGGCGCGCGCGGCTGCTCGGTTCGGGCACCTATCACGCGATGTTGATCCCGGACGAATCGATCGTGACCGACCAGACCCGGCGCTTCGTTTATGTGGTGGGCGCTGACGGCAAGACCGCGCAACGCCCGGTCGAGACCGGACCGCTTGTAGAGGGGTTGCGCGTGGTGCGCGCCGGCATTGCACCGACCGAGCGTGTCGTGCTCGACGGGCTGGTGCGGCTCCAGCCGGGGATGCCGGTCAAGGCACGGCTGGTCCAGATCCGCCCACGCGCCGCAAACACCGCGCCCACGGCGACGCCATTGTCTGCGCCCGCGGCATCCGAAGCCAAAGCGCGATAGCGCCGTGAAGTTCCCGCATTTCTTCATCGACCGCCCGATATTCGCTGGCGTGCTTTCGATCCTGATCGTGATCCTCGGGCTGATCGCCTACCCCTCGCTGCCGGTCGCGCAATATCCCGAGATTGCGCCGCCGACGGTGGTGGTTTCCGCGACTTATCCCGGCGCCACCGCCGAAACGCTGGCCGATACGATCGCCGCGCCGCTCGAGGAATCGATCAACGGCGTCGAGAACATGATCTACATGCAATCGTCGTCCACCGGCGACGGCACGGTGGCGATCACCGTCACCTTCAAGGCGGGTACGAACGTCGACCAGGCGCAAGTGCTGGTGCAGAACCGCGTCGCCACCGCCGAACCGCGCTTGCCCGAGGAAGTCCGCCAGATCGGCGTGACGGTGCGCAAGAACGCGCCCGACCTGCTGATGGTGATGAACCTCTATTCGCCCGACAAGTCGCTCAACCAGCAATACGTCAGCAATTACGCGACCTTGCAGCTTGTCGATCGGCTCAGCCGCGTGCCCGGCGTGGGCGGAGTGCGGGTGTTCGGCGGGCGCGATTACAACATGCGGATCTGGATCGATCCCGATGCCGCCGCCTCGCGCAACCTGACGGTGGACGAAATCATTGCGGCGGTGCGCGCGCAGAACGTCCAGGTTGCGGCCGGCTCGATCGGGCAGGCGCCGTTCAACCAGGGCGGCACCGCGTTCCAGCTCGGCATCCAGACCGAAGGCCGGCTGACCACCGCCGATCAGTTTGCCCAGATCGTGATCAAGCGCGATACGGCCGGGCGGGTGACGCGGCTGCGCGATATTGCGCGGATCGAACTGGGCGCGCAGGATTACGGCACCAACGCCTATCGCGATGCGTTCTCGTCGATCGGGGTGGCGGTTACGCAATTGCCCGGATCGAATGCCTTGACCACCGCGCAGGCGGTCCAGGCCGAGATGGAAAGCGTCTCGAAGGACTTCCCGCCGGGGCTGGTCTATTCGATCCCGTACAACCCCACCAAATATATCGCGGCTTCGATCGAGGCGGTGGAGCACACGCTGTTCGAAGCGATCGTGCTCGTTGCGATCGTGGTGCTGGTGTTCCTGCAAAGCTGGCGCGCGTCGCTGATCCCGATCGTGGCGATCCCGGTCAGCCTGATCGGCAGCTTCGCGGCGATGGCGGCGTTCGGTTTCTCGCTCAACAACCTGTCGTTGTTCGGGCTGGTGCTGGCGATCGGGATCGTGGTCGACGATGCGATCGTGGTGGTCGAGAACGTCGAGCGGCTGATGGAGGAGGAGAAGCTGTCTCCGCGCGAGGCCGCGCACAAGACCATGGACGAGGTATCTGGCGCGCTGATCGCGATTGCGCTGGTGCTGTGCGGGGTGTTCATCCCGACGGCGTTCATTCCCGGCATTTCGGGCGCATTCTACAAGCAGTTCGCGCTGACCATCGTCAGCGCGACCGCGATTTCGGCGTTCGTGTCGCTGACGCTGTCGCCTGCGCTGGCGGCGTTGATCCTCAAGCCCAGGAACGAGGCCGAACCCAGGCACGGCTGGCGCGGGGCGCCGACACGCTTTGCGCGCGGGTTCAACCACCGGTTCGAGCAATTGTCCGCGCGCTACGGCAAGCTGACCGCGCGTCTGGTGCGCAGCCTGGCGCTGATCGGCGTGGTCTACGTGCTGCTGCTGGCCGTGGCGGGCTGGCGCTTCTGGGTGACGCCGACCGGGTTTATCCCGGCGCAGGACCAGGGTTACCTGATCGCGGTGGTGCAATTGCCGCCGGGCAGTTCGCTCCAGCGCACCGACGAGATTGTCCAGCAGGCGGGCGCGATCGCGCGGGCGAACCCGAACGTGAAGGCCACGCTGGCGTTCGCCGGGTTCGATGGCGCGACCTTCACCACCGCACCCAACGCCGGCGCGATCTTCGTGACGCTCCAGGGCTATGGCGACCGCAAGGCCACGGCCGACGCGATCGCGCTCGATCTGCGCAAGGCCTATGGCGCGATCACCGCGGGCAACGTGCTGGTCGTCGCGCCGCCGCCGGTGCGCGGGATCGGCACGGGCGGCGGGTTCAAGATGATGATCGAGGACCGCGCGGGCACCGGCTATCCGGCGCTGGAGGCGGTTGCGTTCAAGATGATGATGGCGGCCAACGCCGATCCGGGGCTGACTTCGGTGTTCACCACCTTCAGCACCAAGACGCCACGGTTGCGCGCAGACGTCGATCGCCAGCGTGCCGAACAGATGGGCGTGCCCACGCAGAACGTGTTCAGCACGCTCGGCACGTATCTGGGCAGCACTTACATCAACGATTTCAATTTCCTGGGCCGCACCTTCCGCGTGACGGCGCAGGCCGATGCGCCTTATCGTGATGATGTCGGCGACATCGGCCGGCTCAAGACGCGCTCGGCTTCGGGCGCGATGGTGCCGCTGGCAGCGGTGATGACGCTGAAGAACGACAGCGGCCCTTACCGTGTGGTGCGCTACAACCTCTACCCCGCCGCCGAACTGCAGGGCGATACCAAGCGTGGCTATTCATCGGGCCAGTCGCTGGCGTCGATGGCCAAGCTGGCCAAGTCTATCATGCCGCAGGGCTTCACGTATGAATGGACCGAACTGGCCTTCCAGCAGGAGCAGGCGGGCAACACCGGCAGCCTGGTGTTCGTGCTGGCGGTGGTGTTCGTGTTCCTGCTGCTGGCCGCGCAGTACGAAAGCCTGGTCCTGCCCTTCGCGATCATCCTGATCGTGCCGATGTGCCTGCTCGCCGCGATCCTGGGGGTCAACCTGATGGGGCGAGACAACAATATTCTCACGCAGATCGGGCTGGTCGTGCTGATCGGCCTCGCGGCCAAGAATGCCATCCTGATCGTGGAATTTGCGCGGCAAGGCGAGGACGACGGGCTTGATCCGCGCGAGGCAGCGGAACGCGCCGCGCACCAGCGGCTGCGGCCGATCCTGATGACCTCGATCGCGTTCATCCTGGGCACGCTGCCGCTCGTCATTTCGAGCGGGGCGGGCGCCGAGATGCGGCAGGCGCTGGGTATCGCGGTGTTCTTCGGGATGATCGGGGTGACGATCTTCGGGCTGCTGTTCACGCCAGCGTTCTATGTGATCAGCCGCAAGGCCGGCGATACCGTGGCGCGTTGGGCGAAGCGAAAACCGCCGCCGGCTGAACCACCCGAGCTGCCCGCACCGGAGCCAGCCGAATGAAGCGCGCCTCGACTCTGGCTCTGGCGCTGGCGCTTGCCTTGACCGGCTGCGTGGTCGGCCCGCGCTATCGCGCGCCCGATGCGCTGCCGCCCGAGCAGGTGCGCCTGCAGGAAGCGCTGAACAACGGCGCGGTCACGCCATCGCCGCTGCCGCCGCAATGGTGGCGGCTGTTCGCCGACCCCGAACTCGATCGGCTGGTCGAACGCGCACTGGCGCGTAACACCGATTTGCGCGTGGCCGCCGCCAATCTCCAGCGCGCACGCGCCTTGCTGTCCGAATCCGGCGCAGCACGGTTGCCGACCTCGGATACCAGCGCACAATACACCCGCCGCCGCACTGCGGTCGGCAGCGTGCCGGGGGTGGCAGGGGGCGCATCGCCGCAGGCGGTGACGACAGACTATTTCTCGCTCGGCTTCGACGCCAGTTACGAGGTCGATCTCTTCGGCGGGGTCAGCCGGTCGATCGAGGCCGCACGCGCCGATCTTGGCGCCGCGCAAGCCGCAGTCGATGCCGCACGCGTTGCAGTGGCTGCCGAGACCGCGCGGTCTTATGTGCAGGCTTGCGGTTTCGCGCTTCAGGCCGATGTCGCGCGCGAGACCGCCGCGTTGCAGGAACGCACGCTCGACCTGACGCAGCGCCGGCTGTCGGCAGGCGGCGGATCGTTGCGCGATGTCGACCAGGCGACGGTGCTGGTCGAGCAGGCGCGCGCACAAGTGCCCAGTTTCGAGGCTGAACAGCGCGCGGCGCTCTACGCGCTGGCGGTGATGACCGGCGATCCGCCCAATACCATCACCGATACGCCAGCGGCGCAGTGCCACACGATCCCGCTTGCCCGCCAGCCGCTGCCGGTTGGTGACGGTCAGGCGCTGCTCGCAAGGCGGCCCGACGTGCGCCAGGCCGAACGCCAGCTTGCGGCGGATACCGCGCGGATCGGGGTTGCAACCGCGGCACTGTATCCGTCGGTGACGCTGCTCGGCGCGGTCTCGCTGGGGAGCACCCGGCTGGGCGATCTCGGCAAGAGCCAGTCGTTCGGCTATTCGCTTGGGCCGCTGATCAGTTGGACTTTCCCGTTCAACGGCGCGGCGCGCGCGCGGGTGCGCGAAAACGAGGCGATCGCCGGGCGCAGTCTGGCGCAGTTCGATGCGGCGGTGCTCAACGCGCTCAAGGAAACCGAACAGGCACTGGCCCGCGCCGGCGCCGCCACGACGCGCGAACGGCGGCTGACGCGCGCACTTGCCGCCAGCGCCGATGCCGCGCGGCTGACGCGGCTGCGCTTCGATTACGGCTCCGACAACTTCCTGCAACTGCTCGATGCGCAGCGATCCGATGCCGCTGCGCGCGCCGCACTGGCGCAGGCGCAAGTCGACCGGGCCAGTGCGCAGATCAGCGTGTTCAAGGCGCTCGGCGGCGGCTGGGAGGCGGCTCCCTAACGGACGGATGACCGAAATGGCCATTTTCTTGGCATTTCGCAATGTGTCCGAACGCCCTCGAATTCAGCTTTGTCGTTGCGATGCTCATCCATGCGAACCCATGCGGCCTTTTTTGCTGCATGTTGGCTGGAATCTCTACGGATAGCAGCCACCCGACGTCTGCGCGCTTCGGCAGCAACGCGAAACAATCGATAGACGTATTGGTGAGAAATCCGCCGATTTTCTCGATAGGTGTCTGATATTACACACTAAATGGCGGAGCGGGAGTCCGCAGAACTTTTCAGTTCAATGAGGTGCGCTTAAGTTGAAATTGGGATTTTAAGCATCTGAAAATGCGTATATAATTGTATCGGTTGTTGCGGACTTTGTTCAATTTGGTTCACTAACGTTCGCTGATAACCGGCTTGAAAGTGGGCACGAAAGTGGGCACGGAGTTTCGCCCATGATGAGAGGGTGAATCGATTGGCGCGATCACTCAATCGACTGACTGTTCGGCAGGTAGCGTCGATCAAGACAACGGGTCGGCATTCGGATGGCGGGGGTCTCTATCTACGTGTTACCGTTCATGGGGCTCGTGCCTGGGTATTTATGGCCAAGTATGGCGAGCGGCGGATTGAAGTTGGTCTTGGGGCTGAAAATGCATTGACCTTAGCAAAAGCGCGTCAGTTAGCTGGTGAAATGCGCGAGGCAGATTTGATCGGCAAGGATCCACGGAAATTGCGTCTGCCGGCCATTGAACCCGCCGCAATTCCGACTTTTGGGGAATTTTCCGCCGAGTATATATCGAGCATTGAAAGTGGGTGGCGAAACCTTGTCCACCGGCAGCAATGGCGAAACAGTTTGCGAGATCACGCATCCGAAATCGCAAGCATACCCGTTTCTGATGTTTCGACCGACGACGTTCTTCAGGTTCTTCGACCCATCTGGACAGATAAACCTGAGACCGCACAACGCGTCCGAGGGAGGATCGAGAGAATATTGGATGCAGCCAAAGCCAAAGGGCTTCGTCCAGCGGACGCAATGAATCCTGCAGTTTGGCGAGGGCATCTTGCCTATTTCCTTCCGGCTCCGAGCAAGTTGACGAGAGGGCACCATGCGGCCTTGCCATGGAAGGATGCTCCTGCATTTTTCTCGTCCTGAGTAGCCCCTAGATTTCTAGACGCCTTCAGCTTTCAAAATCTGTTGCCGTTCGAACTCGACGGGTGACAGCATGCCGTTCCTTACCTGCTTGCGCACCGGGTTGTAGAACATCTCGACGTAATCGAACACGTCCTGCCGGGCCTCGGCGCGGGTTTTGTAGGTGCGGCGGCGGATGCGCTCACGCTTGAGCGACGAGAAGAAGCTCTCGGCAACTGCGTTGTCATGGCAATTGCCGCGCCGGCTCATCGAGTGCTCAAGATTGTGCGCCCGGATGAACGCAGCCCAGTCCATGCTGGTGAACTGCGAGCCCTGGTCCGAGTGGATCAGCACCCGGTACTTCGGCTTGCGCCGCCATACCGCCATGTGCAGCGCTTGCAGCACCACATCGGTAGTCTGCCGGCTTTGCATCGACCAACCCACTACGCGGCGGGAATACAGATCGATCACGACAGCCAGATAGGCAAAGCCCTCCAGAGTGCGGATATAGGTGATGTCTGTCACCCAGGCCCGGTCAGGCGCAGCTACATCGAACTGGCGATCCAATGTGTTGTCGATCGCGAGGGACGGCTTGCCGCCATAGCTGCCAGGCCGGCGTTTGTAGCCGACCTGGGCCCTGATGCCCGCCAGCCTGGTCAACCGGGCCACGCGGTTGGGACAGCAGGTCTCGCCATGATCCAGCAGGTCGTCGTGCAGCTCGCGGTAGCCATAGACCTTGCCACTGTCATTCCAGGCCCGCTGTAGCAGCTCCGTTTGCCGAGCATCTTCCCGAGCCCGCTGGCTCAGCGGGCTCTTTTGCCAGGCATAGAAACCGCTGGGCTGCACGGCGAGGCAGCGGCACATTGCCCGCACGCCAAAGCGATCGCGATGCTCGGCAATGAACGCGTATCTCACTTGGCATCTCGAGCGGAACGAAGTGACCGAAGGTCAAATACGCGGTGGCTTTTTTTAGGCGTTATCATACTTTGCAAACCCAGATCGGGGGTGCTAAGTGAGCGGCATCGATCTCCGGGAATTAGCCGAAGGCATTTTTCCCTCTGACGGGAAGGACCGCACCTTGGCGCTGTTATGGGGCTATTTTGACGAAAGCGGGCTTAACAACCAATGCATCCATACCGTTGTTGCGGGATTCATTGGCCCGATAAGCGAGTGGGTTGAGGTGGATGCCCGATGGAAGGCAGAACTAACCCGGATGGGCGTTACCGGCTTTCACACGACTGAGTGTCGCGGCGGACGTGGGGAGTATCAGGGAAAAAGGGACCAGGCCGAAGACCATTTGGTTCGTCTCGCTACGATTCTTGGAGAAAGTGACCTCGATCATTTTGCAGCTGGGTATGTCGGAGATTGGTCAGAAATACAGGCCGAGTTCCCCCTAGTCGCGGCAAATAGATTCAAGCATCCGTATCAGATTTGTGTAGAGCTACTGATGCAGGATATTCAGGAATTGTGCGCCTCCCGTTACAGTGGTAGTAGCGTTGCGCTATTGTTT